>NZ_JBZSYN010000196.1:0-23036 GCF_058622915.1 Thermohalobaculum sp.
GCTGCGCAAGGTCGCCGCCCGCACCCGCGACAGGCTCTGGGCAGCCGTCGGGCGTATCCTTGACGACTTCACCCCGCAGGAGTGCGCCAACTACTTCACCGCAGCCGGATACGAGCCGGAATACACGGAAAATGCTATAGCACCGCAATTCCCAGGTCCAAGCCCGCCAAATCAGTTCAATCTGACACTGCCGACGGAATTTGCGAGAAAGGCCGAGAGCACCTCGCGCGCGGTCTCCTTCGACATCATGTCCGTGTCGAGGCCATGCTCGAGCCAGAGGCCGTCGGACAGGGCGATGAACTGGGTCGCGATTGATCTCGCATCGACGCTGCGGCCGTGATGCTCCGCCTCCGCCGAGACTGCCCGGGCCACCCGGTCGAGCAAATCCAGATAGCGCAATCGATGCACCCGTCGGAGCTCCACATTGTTGGCGATCTCTCCCCAGAGCGCGAGCCATGTCTTCAGGCTGGCCGAGTTGAAGACCTCCGGCGCGACACAGGCCTCGATGAGATCGGTGAGCGACAGTCCGCCATCCCCGGCGGCTGCGAGCACATCCGTAAACCGATCGTACATCGTCGCGTACACAGCTGCGAGAAGCGCATCCTTCGAGCCGAAGTGGTGCTGGATCAGGCCGCGGGACACCTGAGCTTCCCGGCAGATGTTGTCAACCGTGAAGGCGGTTATCCCGCCGCGGGCCAGGCAGGCGAGCCCGGCCTCTACCAGCATCGTGCCGCGTGTTTCCCTCGGGTATCGGCGAAAGCGGGGGGCGTCCTTTTTCTTCGTCATCGTCCTTCCGGCGGCGCGGCCAACCTTGGCCAGTTTTGGAGGTCAGAGCATCCCTGCCAGCTTGCGCGCGTTTAAGCCGCGGCGCCCGGGAGCACCGGCTCTCCAACACGGCCCGGCATCCGCCCGAGCTCTCATCATGCTCCCTGCACGGGTCGGGGCAAGGCTGCAAGCCCCTTTTGCCGCCCATCCTAGGACGTCGTGGTTCGGTGGAGATCGCTATCCGGCAGGTGGCAGGCTACGAAATGGTCCGGCCCAAGTCGCCGTTCCGGCGGCGCTTTCTCCGCACAGATCGAGCCGAGTTTTCTTGGGCACCGGGTATGAAAGACGCAGCCGGCCGACGGCTGGGCCACGCTCGGTGCTTTCGAGCCAAGCTTCAAGCGCTGCTCATGCTGGCCGTCGACCGACGGAACCGACGACAGGAGTGCTTCGGTGTAGGGGTGATGAGGCCCGGTGAAAACCGCCTCGGCAGGCCCGATCTCGAGCAGCCGGCCGAGGTATAGCACGGCGATCCTGTCGGAAATGTAGCGGACAACACCAAGATCGTGGGAAATGAAGATATAGCTCACCCGCTCGATGGACTGGAGCTCGACCAGAAGGTTGAGGATCGCTGCCTGCACCGAGACGTCGAGCGCGGAGGTCGGCTCGTCGCAGATCACGACGCGTGGGGCGCCGGCGAAAGCCCGGGCTATGGCGACACGCTGTTTCAATCCGCCGGAAAGCTGGCTCGGCCGGGCATCAAGTTGGCGCGCTGTCAGACGCACGGAGTCGGTGAGTTCCTCGATCCTCCGGCCCCGCTCGAGCCGTGGCATGCCGACGAGGCGGGAAATGGTCCGCCCGATCATTCGGCGGACGCTGTGTGCGCGGTTGAGCGCGGAATCCGGATTCTGGAAGACGATCTGAAGCGCCTTGACCTGGGCGATCGTGCGATCCGACAGCGCGGCAGGAAGCGGCTCGCCGTCGAGCAGGATCGCCCCAGCCGCATCCGGCTTTGTCAGCCCAAGGATGGCCCGCGCCAGAGTGGTCTTGCCGGAACCGGATTCGCCCACGAGGCCCAGCGTCTCGCCTTCGCCGAGCGTCAGGTCGATGTCGCTAACGGCGCGGAAGTCCTGGCCGGCATATCGGAACGTCTTGCTGACCCCGTGCAGTTCCAGCACCGGGGCCGCGGCCGCCCGGTCGGGTGGCGGCACCAGAGCACTGGGACCGGCCTCGTGCATCGTCGCCACCCTGTCGTGATGATGGCAGCTCGTCGCCCGGCCGCCACCGAGATCCCGCTGGGCAGGCGCCTGGGCGCGGCAGGTGGCGTCGGCCAGCTGGCACCGGTCGGCAAAGACACAGCCGGAAACAGCGCTTCCGGGCGCTGGCAGGAAGCCGGGAATGGTGGCGAGCGGCGCCACCGACTTGCTGCGGCCCTGCTGCGGCAGGCAACGGAGCAGTTCGGCCGTGTAGGGGTGGCGGGGCGTCCGGAACAGATCGTGGGTTGGCCCCTCCTCAACCAGCCGGCCGGCGTAGAGCACACCGACGCGCTCGCACATCCGGGCAACCACGGCGAGGTTGTGACTGATGAACAGTATCGCGGTGGAATATTCTTGGCGAAGCTGCACGATCAGGTCCAGCACCTCCGCCTCGACGGTTGCGTCGAGCCCGGTCGTCGGCTCATCAAGGATCAGGAGTGAGGGGTTGCTGGCAAGCGCCATCGCGATCGAGACGCGCTGCTGCATTCCGCCCGAAAGCTGATGCGGATAGCGCTGCAGCACCGACGCCGGGTCGGTGATCCGGACCCGCTGCAGCATCTCGATCGAGCGATCGCGCCAGCTGGCGCGCGGCTCGCGCAGAAGCTCGAAGACTTCGGAAAGCTGCTGGCCAATGCGGATCGACGGGTTCAGCGCCTTCCCCGGGTCCTGGTAGACCATTGCGACCGAGCTGCGCCTGAGCGCCTGCAGCTCGCGGGCATCGAGACCGTAGACATCCTTGCCGCCGATCAGTACACGCCCCGCCTCAATCGTGCCGTTGCGCGGTAGATAGCGCAGGGTGGCGAAAGCCACCGTGGACTTGCCGCAGCCGGATTCGCCGACCAGCCCGAAGGCTTCGCCGCGGCCGATTTCCAGATCGACGTCCTGCAGGACTCGCAGGGTGCTGCCCTTGACCCGGTAGCCGACCGCTAGACCATCGAGGCGAAGCGCTGGGGCGTCAGTCATCGAGCGCCCCGTGAATGCTGTCGGCGACCAGGTTGACCCCCACGACCAGGCTGGCTATGGCGAGGCTGTCAAACAGCACCGTCCACCAGTAGCCGCCACCGATCAGCCCGTAGCTGGAGGCAATCGACAGCCCCCAGTCGGGCGAAGGCGGCTGAATGCCGAAGCCGATGAAGCTGAGCGTCGCCACGGTGAAGATCGAGTAGCCCAGCCGCACCGTCGCCTCGACCAGGATCGCCGGCATGACGTTGGGCAGGATTTCGACGAACATCGTGTAAAGCGGGCTCTCACGCCGAAGTTCGGCCGCTGAGACATAATCGAGCCCGCGTTCGACGAGCACGGCAGCCCGTACCGTGCGAGCGATGATTGGCGCGTAGGAGAAGCCGATCACGAATAGCACCGTACTCGTCGAGGCGCCAAGTGCGGTCAGCGCAAGCAGGGCGACTACGACGGTGGGCAGGGCCAGAACAGCATCGACGAGCCGGCTCATAGCCTCGTCGAAGAGCCCGCCGAAATAGCCCATAGCTAGGCCGAGCGCGGCGCCCAAGAAGGTGCTGAGCAGTGTTGCGAGTGGCGCCACCGTCAGAATGTCCCGCGCACCGACAATGACGCGAGAGAAGATATCCCGGCCGAGTTCGTCCGTGCCGAACCAGTGCGCGGCCGAGGGCGGCGCGAGCGTATGCATGACATCCGTCGCGAACGGGTCGTAGGGCACCAGCATCGGGCCGAACAAGGCACAGGCGACCCAGAAAAGGGTGATCCCGGTGCCTATGACGAAGGAGGGACTCGCCAGCAAGCGGCGTAGCAGGCTCCGCGGGGCATCTGCCAGGGCCGGTTCGGACGCGCGGGGCAGGGTGTTGCCGGGCGTTGCGGCCTCACTCATTCGCTGCCTCGATATCGGATACGGGGATTGAGCGCCGCATAGATCAGATCGGCGATGAGCGTCATGACCGTGAACAGGATGCCGACCGCCATGATACCCGCCTGAAGCATCGGGAAGTCCTTTTTCGTCGCGGCGGTATAGATCAGGCTACCTATGCCCTGATAGTGGAACAGGATCTCGATCACCACTAGGCCGCCGATCAGGTAAACGGTCTGGGTGGCGATGACGCTGATCGTCGGCATTAGCGCGTTACGCAGAACGTGGCGCCAGATCACCTTGCGAAAACTCAGCCCCTTCAGGATGGCGGTCCGGGTGTAATCGGCGTCGAGCGTTTCGATCATCCCAGCCCTTGCCATCCTGGCGATATATCCGAAGAGCACGAGGACAAGCGGGATCGCGGGCAGGATCAGGTGATAGAGTTGACCGAAGAACCCGGCCCCCTCCGGCGCCGTGGCCGAGATTGGAAACCAGTTCAGCCAGACCGCGAAGATGAGGATCAGCACGATGCCCGATACGAACTCCGGCACAACCGTCGCCGAGAGGCCGAGCGCGGAAAGGATACGGTCCGGCGGCCGGTCGCGATAGAGCGCGGCGACGGTGCCGCCGAGCAGCCCCAAAGGCACCACCATCAAGAAGGCGACAAGCGCGAGCTTGGCGGAATTGAGCAGCGCCGCCCACAGGAACGGGGCGACCGGGGCGCGGTAGGCATAGGATTCGCCAAGAGTGCCGGTGACGAACTCGCCGATCCAGCTTCCGTATTGCACCAGTAGCGGCCGGTCGGTCCCGAGCTCGTGATTGAGCACCTTCACCGCCTGCGCATCGGCGAAGGGGCCGAGCATCGCGCGGCCGACATTGCCCGGCAGCATCCGGGCCCCGACGAAGATCAGTAGGCTGAGCAGCCAGAGCGTCACGAGCGAAAGCAATAGCCGCTTGATCAGATATCTGGCGATGGCCTTCGCCCCCTGTTGGCAGAGGGCCCCGGCCGGTTGCCGGGTCCCGCTCTCTCTAGGTCTGCGTCAGAGGCTCGCCTTCTGCAAGAAAAGATGGCTCATTGCAGTGGGCTCGACCCCGGTCATGCCCTTTTTCGTCGCCGTCAAGAAGTCGTAGAAATAGGTGTAGAGGATTGGTGTTTCGTGGAGCAGCAGGCGCTCGATCTTGCCTGCCGTCTTGCGTTGCGAATCGAGGTCGAGCGCGGCGATGTAGGTGGCCACGAGGCCGTCGTATTTCTTGTTCTTGAAATGCGCCGCGTTCCACGTGCCGTCACTGAGAAGCGGCGCCTGCAGGAAGACATTCGGCACGCCGCGGTGGCCGTAATCGGTGATGCCCATAGTCGAGTCGAGCCAGGGAGACTTTCCCGGGACTGCATCGCCGTAATAGGCCCCCTGGTCCATGATGTTGAGCTTGATCTTGCCGCCGATTGCCCGCACGGCGTTCTGGATCACCTGCGCGTATTGCGGGATTTCCAGATATTTCTCGGTGGTCAGCTCGACCTCGAACCCGTCCTTCATGCCGGCCGCTTCAAGCAGCTGCTTGGCCTTGGCGATGTCCTTGTGCCGCTGCGGCACGCTCCGGTCGGTCGAGGGATAGGCCTTCATGAACGGGCTGTCGTTGCCGATCTGAGCCTTGCCGCGCATCAGGCCCTGGACGAGCTGGGGCCGGTCCAGGCACAGTGCAACCGCCTGGCGCACTCGCTTGTCGGTGAAGGGGGCCTTGTCGTTGCGCATGTGCACTTCCTCGTGCGCTGACGAGGGCGTGCTTATGATCGCGACTTTGGCGTTGTTCAGCAGCGCCGCGCCCTGCAGGACGGGGATCTGCTGCACGATGTCGAGCTGACCGCCGAGCATGGCGAGGATCTGCGGCTGGTAGTCCTCGTAGAAGTTGAGCTCGACCCTGTCGAGGATCGGCGCTCCTCCCCAGTAATCGGGGTTCCTCTCGAAGCTGGCTCCCTGCTTGGGAGTGTATTTGACCAGCTTGAACGGTCCGGTGCCGTTCATGTCCTTCTCGAAATCGCCCTTGTAGTCGGCAGGCAGGATGACGGCGTTGTAGTTGTCTGTCGAAACGACATACGGGAAGCCGCCGTTCGGCGCATCGAGATGGAATTCCACGGTCAGGTCGTCGACCTTCTTTGTGCCGCCTTTCGACAGAACGCCCTTGAATGCGGACAGCGCGTTGGAGCCGTTGGCGGGGTCGGCCAACCTGTCGAAGGTGGCGACGACATCGTCGGCGGTCATGACGTGACCGCTGTGAAACTTCACGCCCTTGCGCAGCTTGAAGGTCCAAACAGAGCCGTCCTTGTTGGGCGACCAGCTTTCTGCCAGCAGCGGTTGCGCGGTCAGATCGGGCGCCGACAGGACGAGGTTCTCCGCCACCTGTGATAGCACGGTGATGCCGCCGCCATCGGCGATCTTCACCGGGTCAATGGTGGCGGCGGGCACGACCTGGCCTACGCGGGCGGTTCCGCCAGTAGCGGCGCGGGCGCGCTGCGGCAGCAGGAACTCAAAGCCTGCCGCACCGGCCGTGGTCGACAGAAACGGCAGCGACAGGCCGAGCACCGAACCGTGCCGCATGAAGTCCCGCCGGCTGACCCGGCCATCCAGAAGTCCGTCGATCAGGTCGTTTTCGACCTCGCTGCGCTCACGGCGCAACTGGTCGAGCAGCCGATAGTTCCGTCCCATTGATCTCTCCTGTCGCGCTTGAATGTTTTCTTTGGTCTCGTGTCATTTCTCGGCATGCCCGTCGCGGACCACGCGCCGGGCGGGGAATTTTCAACTCTGCCCTTTCGACACAGTGCACATGTTGGCCGTTCGTTCAACACGAACATGATCACGACCGCGCTAAAGCGCCCTGCATGCGGCGGCTGTAGTAGCGGTAGAAATCGAGCACTGGCCCCTCGAAATCGGCAGGAGCGAGCGGACCGGAACTGTGATGGGCCGAGGCCATACCCACCATCAGGCCGATGAGAACGTCCTTGTCCTCTGCCATCGTGTCATTGAACAGCGTCACCGCGTCGGCCACGGCCGCGTCACTCCAGTCCTCGCCGTAGAAGATCAGCCCGAGGCGGGCGCGAACCCGGTCCATGCTTTCCGGCTGGACGCAGATGAACGAGCTGTAGTCGCCGCCGCAACCTGACACCAGGCCGGGCGGAATGGCGAACATTACGCAATTGTCCACCTCGGTCTCGGTCAGATCGGGATGGCCGCGGTTCGACCGCGGCAGATCTGGCGTGTAGCCGGCGTTATAGCCGAAATAGGCGTCTCCGGCCGGGAAATGGGTGCACAGGCGCGTCGGGTTCACTGGATGCAGTGTGGCCCGGTGCAGCGGCGTCAGGTGGTAGCCTTCCATGAAGTTCTCGATCACGCATTTCCAGTTCGTGTGCCAAATCTCGTCGGCCACGTAGCGGAGCCTCATCTCCTCCATGTGGTAGTTCCGAATCAACTCGCTGAGCCCCTGCAGGCGCGGGGCGAGCGCGGGCGGATCGTCGCCGAGGTTGACGAAGAGAAAGCCGTGCCAGTCCTCCGCGGCGAATTCGGGCAGCCGGCAGGTCTCGGGCTCGAAATCCCTGTGCGGCTCCATCCGGGGCGCCGCCGCCAGCCGACCGTCGAGGCCATAGGACCATTGGTGATAGGGGCAGACGAGCCGTGGCCGGCGCCCCCGACCCTCGGCCAGCAATGCGCCGCGATGCCGGCAGACATTGGAAAAGACACGCAGCTGGCCGTCCTCGCCGCGCACGGCCACCAGCGGCTCGTCGCACAGCTTGAAGGCCATGTAGTCGCCTGGTTCCGCCACCTCTTCGGCGCGGCCGAAACAAATCCATTCCCGCCCGAACAGTTCGCTGCGCTCGAGCGTGGCGACCGCCGGATCGATGTAGTAGCCCCGCGGCATCGACCAAGCTGCGTCATAGTCGCGGGTCTCGCTCTGCTTCAACGCGTGCGCCAGCCCGGCAAACACTTCCTTGCCCATCTCTCCCTCCAGCTAGGCCGCGCGGCCGTAGAACCCGATCTGCTCGTGCTTGCTGAACACCACGCCCGGGCGTTCGTAGTAGGAAAAGACGACGATGTAGCGGGACTTCGGTCCGATGCAGGGCGTCACCCGATGCAACGTGTTCTTACCCTTGAAGACATTAAGCGTGCCCGCCTTGAGCTGGAGCGTCTTGACCTCCGGGTCCCCTCCTTCCAGCAGCCGGGCCACACCGTCGTAATTCGGATCGTCGTCGCTGCGCAGGTCCGAGCGGTATTCGAACACGCCACCGCCGCTCGGCTCCTGCAACAGCAGCGTGGGGGTGAATTCCGAGCGGTCGAAATGCCAGTTGAGCGCCTCGCCGTCGCCGTAGCGCATCACGTTCATCCGGGCGAGCGGGTCGCGCATGGTGAACAGCGTCGGCTTGTCCATCGTCGCGGCGAGGAAGACAGCGAACTGCGGCCAGTCGTAGATCCACGCCGGCACGGTCTCGGCGATCTGGTCGCCGCACACGGTGTGGTTGGTCGTCGAGACCTTGCGCAGCGCGGGGTGGTCGGAAGGAATGCCCTCCACTGCATCGCGGAAGTAGATGTTATGCGTCCGCTTGTGAACAAATGAGAGCGTCTCCATAACCGGCTTCACCTGGGCCATCGCCCTGGCCACCGCCTCGGGCTTTACGAAGCCCTCAAGGTTGAACATCCCCATGCGCGCCAGATCGGCGCGGCACCGGGCGACGAGGTCGTGCCAGGCGTCAGCGCCGGGCCGGTCGAGCGGAAACCGGTCCAGGTCGAGGATGTCGCGCATTTGAGCCTCCCTGCGAGCGTCAAAAGCAGGATGGCCGAGATTCCTCTTTTCACAAGCGGGCAAAATGTTAGCCTGGCTCAGAAAACCTAAGGCAGCTTATGACCCGCCGGCTTCCTCCCCTGAACGCGCTCCGCGCCTTCGAAGCCGCGGCCCGCGCAGGCAGTTATGTCACCGCGGCGAAGGAGATCGGCGTGTCGCCGGCCGCGATCAGCCAGCAGGTGCGCAACCTTGAACGGTTCCTCGACAAGCGGCTGTTCACCCGGCTCAACAACCGGGTGGTGTTGACCGATGCCGGACAGGCGATCTTCAGCGGCACCACCGAAGCCTTGCAGTCGATCGCAGCCGTCACCGAGCAGACCCTGACCGGCACCACCCGTTCTCGCCTCGTCATCAGCGTTCTGCCGTCGGTGGCGCGGCTCTGGCTGGCGCCGCGGCTTGTGGGCTTTCTCCGGGACCAGCCGCGGCTTCGCTTCGCCATCCGGGTCGAGGACGACCCTGTGGATTTTGCGCGCGGCAACATCGACCTGAGGATCTGCTACGGCAGAAACCTCTACCCGGAATTGACCACGATCCAGTTGCGCCACGATGAGGTGCTTCCGTTGTGCAGCCCGGACTATCTCGCACGCAATCCCGCAGCGGCCAATCCGGGCCTTGCCGGCGTGCCGGACGACGACCTGATCCATACCGACTGGGGACCCGGCTTCGGCTCGCTGCCCTCGTGGGAATTTTGGTTCGACAGCTGCGGAGTGCCGCGCAGCGGACGCGACAAGGGCTTCGTCGTCAGCATGTCCGGCCTCGCGCTCGACTTCGCGCGTGACGGGCTCGGCGTGGTCCTCGGCCAACGGATGATGGCCGAGGCAGACATGCATGCTGGCCGGCTCAAGGCGCTGTCCTCCTTCGCCGTGCCGCTCGGCCATCCCTATAGCCTGGTCCATCCGCGCGGCCGCGACCGCAAGGCCGACCTCCGCAGACTGATTGCCTGGCTGTGCAGCCAGCAGCAGGCCCCCCCACCACGAGCTTGACCGCCGCCGGGACGGCCTTTACTGTACGATCGTTCAACAGGAGGGGCCGATGTCCAGAAACCCGCGTTACGACCTTCTGTTCGAGCCGGTCGGAATCGGGCCCAAGACGGCGCCGAACCGATTTTACCAGGTGCCCCATGCCAGCGGCATGACCAACGCCGCCCCACATGTCCGCGCCGCCTTCCGCGGTACCAAGGCCGAAGGCGGATGGGGCGTGGTCTGCACCGGCGCCTGCTCGGTCCACCCGTCGTCGGATGACAGTCCCCTGCCCTTCGCCACGCTGTGGGACGAGTCCGACGTCCGCAGCCACGCCCTGATGACGGAGGCGGTCCATGCACATGGCGCACTGGCCGGGGTCGAGCTCTGGCACGGCGGCGCCGCGGTAATGAACCGCGGCTCGCGCATGGCCTCGCTTGCGCCGTCGGGCGTGCCCTGGATGACGACGCATGTCGGCTTCATGTCCTCGGCCCGCCCGCGGGTGATGGATGCGCAGGATATTCGCGACCTGATCCGCTGGCACGCCGATGCGGCGATTCGGGCGGAGCAGGCCGGCTTCGACATCCTCTATGTCTATGCCGGAATGGGCTATCTGCCGCACCAGTTCCTGCTGACCGAGTACAACCACCGCACCGATGCCTACGGGGGCTCGGTCCGCAACCGAGTGCGGCTGACCGAGGAGTTGATTGACGCCGTCCGGGAGGCGACCCACGGCCGCTGCGCCGTGGCCCTTCGCATCTCCCTTCAGGAACTGCGTGCACGGCCGTCGGACGTAGCCGAAAGTGAGGCACATGAGGTCATCGGCCACCTCAGCGACGCGCCCGACCTTTTCGACGTCAAGATGGACTATGCCACCACCGACTGCGCCGTCTCGCGCTATACACCGGAGGGCAGCCACGAGCCGGTGGTGGATTTCGTCAAGTCGGTCACCGATAGGCCGGTGGTCGGCGTCGGCCGCTTCACCTCGCCCGACGCGATGGTCTCAATGGTGCGTCGCGGCGTACTGGACTTCATCGGCGGTGCCCGCCCTTCAATCGCCGACCCGTTCCTGCCGGCCAAAATCGACGCCGGGCGGGAAGACGAGATCCGCGAGTGCATCGGCTGCAACATGTGCATCTCGTCCTGGCATGACGGCGTCTGGGTGCGCTGCACCCAGAACCCGACGGCGGGCGAGGAATGGCGCCGCGGCTGGCATCCCGAAATCCTCCGCCGCGAGGCCGAAGGGCAGGCGCTCGTCGTCGGGGGCGGCCCAGCCGGGCTCGAGGCCGCGCTGACGCTCGCTCGGCGCGGCTTCCGCGTCGCGCTGGCAGAGGCCGCCCGCGACTTCGGCGGCCGGCTCCGGTTCGAAGCCCGGCTGCCTGGGCTCAGCGCGTGGAACCGTGTCGTCGAGTACCGCCTCGGCCAGCTACGGCGGATGGCCAATGTCGCGCTCTATGCCGAAAGCAGGCTCTCGGCTGACGACGTCCTGGACTTCGACGCCGATCACGTGGTGGTGGCGACCGGCGCACGCTGGCGGCCGGCGCTCTGCGCCGCCAACGAGTTGCCCGGCGCGCTCCTCGATGCGCCGCGGGTCTACACCCCCGACGATCTGGCCGCAGGCGCACAGGTCGAGGGGCCGGTCGTGGTCTTTGACTATGACAACTACTACATGGGCTCTGCGGTAGCCGAGGCGCTGGCCATCCGCGGCTGCGAGGTGACCTATGTCACCACCGCCGGTGCGGCGGCCTCCTGGGGCTTCATGACCAACGAACAGCCGCTGGTACACCAATCCTTCGCCCGCGCCGGGATCGGCTACCGCACACTAGAGATCGTTACCGGCTTCGATGGCGAGGCCGTCACCCTCGCCCAGATTTTCACCGACGCGGAATGCCGGGTTCCTGCACGCGCGCTGGTGATCGTCGGCCTGCGCGAAGGCGGCTCGAGCCTGCATGAAGAGCTGGTGGCGAGCGACACGGCGTGGACTGTCCATAAATCCTTGCACCTGACCGGCGACGCCAACGCGCCGGGCGCCATCGTCCATGCGGTCTATCAGGGTCACCGCACCGCCCGCGAACTCGGCCTACGTGCCGGAGACATCCGCATCCGGCGCGATGCTCCGTTCCCGCCCCCAGACGTTCAGTGGGCCGAGGCCGCCGAATGAGCGCCGCGCCGGGCCGTCGGCGCGGCCGCAGCCGCGGCGGGCGGGTGCCGGGGGCGTTGCATCAGGCCCCATTCGGTCAGGTGGAGCGGCGCTATGCACCGATCGAGGTACTGTCTGCGGACCATGTCGAGGCGATCCACCATACGGCGTTAAAGCTCCTCGCGACCGTGGGCATGCGGGTCCTGGCCGCCGCCGCGCGCGATAGGTTCCGCGCCGCCGGGGCGGAGGTCGATGGGGAAATCGTCCGCCTCCCGCCCGGCATGGTCGAGCCCCTGCTGCGCAGCGTGCCCGCGCGCTTCACGCTGGAGGCACGCGATCCTGCCAAATCGCTGCGCCTGGGCGACGGCTATTGTGTCTACGGCGCGGTTGGCGGTCCGGCCTATGTGATGGATAACGACCGCGGCCGCCGCGACGGAACCTTTGCCGAAATGTGCGACTACCTGCGGCTGATCCAGCAGCTCAACGTCGTCCATCAGGAAGGGGGCGGCCCGTTCGAGCCGCTCGACCTGCCGGCCCACAGCCGGCATCTTGACATCTTCCGCGCCCAGATCACGCTGCTGGACAAGAACTGGCAGACCCAGACGCTCGGTCGCCGCCGCACCCTCGACGGAATCGAGATGGCCGCGCTTTCGCTCGGCTGTGCGCCCGACGCGCTGGTGGACCGGCCGACGCTTCTGGGCATCATCAACACCAACTCGCCGTTGCAGCTGGACATCCCCATGGCCGAGGGGCTGATGACCATGGCCGAATATGGCCAGGTGAACGTAATCACCCCCTTCACGCTGGCCGGCGCCATGAGCCCGGTGACGATCGCCGGTGCGCTCGTCCAGCAACATGCCGAAGCTATGGCCGGCATCACGCTGACCCAGATCGTGCGGCCGGGCGTGCCGGTGATGTACGGCGGCTTTACCTCGAATGTCGACATGCGTTCCGGCGCGCCGGCCTTCGGAACGCCGGAATACACCAAGGCGGCGCAGGCCTCCGGGCAGCTGGCGCGATGCATCGGCGTGCCGTTCCGCTCGTCGAATGTCTGCACCGCCAACGAGGTCGACGCCCAGGCCGCCTACGAGTCGAATATGGCGCTCTGGGGCGCGCTTATGGGCGGGGCGCATCTGCTCAACCACGCGGCGGGCTGGATGCACGGTGGCCTGACGGCCAGCTTCGAGAAGCTGATCATCGACGCCGAGATGCTGCAGATGATGGATGCCTATCTCACCCCGCTCGACGTGACACCCGAAGCCCTGGCGCTCGACACGATCGCCGAGGTCGGCCCCGGCGGCCACTTCTTCGGCGCCGACCACACAATGCAGAGGTACGAAAACGCATTCTACTCTCCGATAGTGTCGAACTGGGACAATCATCCGCAATGGCTGGACCGCGGCGCCGTCCAGGCCCGAGAGCGCGCCAACGCCATCTGGAAACAGCTCCTCGCCGAATACGAGCAGCCGTCGCTCGACCCGGCGATCGCTGAGCAGCTCGACGCCTATGTGGCGCGCCGAAAGGCAGAGGGCGGAGCACCGCTTAACTGACCGGACCGTCCCTTACCGGGCGTTGTAGGCCAGATACTGACAGGTGCCAGGGTTGGGGAGATCCTGAGCGGGACGCCTTTGATCTTGACCGCGACGTCTGGACAAAACCGTCACATCAGACCAAGCAGCGCAGGACAAAGCCCGTCCCTCCGAGCACCCAAGCGCCGGCGCTAGTGGCAACCATTCTCGAGAATGAGCCGGCCGATCAGCCCTCGCTGTTCCCCGGGAAGATCCGCAGTCTGCCGCTCATGCATGCACTAACAATCAACATGGACCAATCGGATCGGGCTGCTCAAAAGGGCCTAGGCGTTTCCGCCTAAGCCCTTGAGATACTTGGTGGGCGCACAAGGACTCGAACCTTGGACCCGCTGATTAAGAGTCAGCTGCTCTACCGACTGAGCTATGCGCCCGGAACGGGGGTCATCTACGCGGCATGGGCGCCAGCGTCAAGGGCCGACCGGTCATGCCGCGAGGGGATACTGCACCGGCTGCGTGTCCTCGACGAAACGGTCGAGCCTCTTTGGCCAGACCGCACCCGGCCAGCGCAGCGTCATCAGGCGCCGGCGCGGCTCGTAGACCGCCGTGTAGAGCGTGCCGAAGCCGTGCGCGAAGGCCGTCGAATAGAGCGGCGGACGCAGAAACGCGGCAACGAACCTTTCCTTGGGCTCGCGGTGCAGAGTGAGCCTCTGCAGCAGGTAGCGCTCGCGTTCCACCGTGGCGGTGAAGCGGGCATGGTGCTGCCACTCGACGCGCTCCTGGTGATTGGTGGCGACCGCCGCATGGGTCAGCACCGCCGGCCGATCGGGCGCCAGATAGGCCGTCACGAAGTGCCGCCCCCGGTCCAGCGCCGTCACGTTATAGCTCATGTGGCAGGGAATGCGCGCCAGCGCCGCGCCCGCCTGCTCGGCCGTCTCGCAGGTCTCGAGCACGTAGCGCAGGATCAGCGGCACGCCGAAGCCGTCCCCCACCACGCGCCGGCCGCCGAAGGTCAGCGAGACGGCGAGCCCGGCGGCATTCATCCCGTCCACCAGCCCGAACATGCCGTCCGAGACGCCCATCACCGCGCGCTTCCAGCGCGTGCGCAGGACGATCCCGTCGAAGGCGCGCGGCGCGTAGTCGTAGTTGCGGACCATCACCGGCTCGGCCCCGGGCCAGATCGCCTGGCTGCAGCCCGACAGATAGGGAGGCGGGCAATAGTAGCTGAGGAAGCGCGCCTCGGCGTCGCCGCCCCCCGCCCGCTCGCACAGTGTCTGGTAGATGTCCACCAGCTCGGGCATGTGCTGGCGCATGGCCTTTAGCCCGTCACGATAGGTGGGCCGCGCCGCCACGCCCTCGCGCAGCCACCAGCGGCGGTAGTGCGGCCAGTACTCGGCGAACAGCCCGGACCATTTCGGCCCGGGCTCGTCCTCAGCGACGGCGCGAAAGTCGAGCTGCATCGGCCCCGGGGATCTCGTCAGAGGATCTTGAACGCCGGGTCCGCCAGCGCGGTGGCCGAGGGCAGCGGGCGGGCGGCGAAGTTCTGCTTGATGCCGTGGATCCACTTCTTCGCCCGGTCGTTCAGTCGGAAGGCATTGGTCATCGACCGCCCGCGCGTGACCAGGATGCCGAGATCGGCGCCCTCGTAGCGATAGTCGCCCGGCTTGAGGATGCGCAAGAAGAACGCCTCCTGCTCGCTCTCCACGGCGCGGCGGTGATAGTCGAAGCGGTCGAAGACCACGCGGCCGTCCTCGAGCATGCGGTAGATGCCGGTCTCGGGCGCGTTGGTGACGATGTCCACGGAGTCCTCGGTGTGCTTGATCACCATCTGGCTCCAGGAGTCGATCATGTCGGGGTCGGCCCAGCGCGCGTTCAGCTCCTGAATATCGAGTTGAAACGGCACGCCCGAGAACTCGAGCAGGTGGAACAGGAAGAGCGGCGCGTCGGCATGGGCGAAGGCGGCATGGTTGGTCATCGACGAGGCGCCGGTGATGCGCGGATTGAGCTCGCCCAGATAGATCTCGCCGCTCGTCTTGTCGATCAGGAAATCGAGCTCGAAATAGCCGCGATAACCCTCCTTCTTGAGCTGCTCGCCGAACCTGAAGGTCAGCTCGCGCGCCTTCTGCCGGGTCTTCGGCGCAAAGGCCGTGGCGAAGATCTCGTTGCCGCACCAACCGCCGCGATAGGGCGTCAGCTCCTTGAAACCCACCAGCTCGGTCATGAGCGGGCCGACGATGGTGCCCTGCTTCGTGGCGCAGGCCTCGATGGCCGAGCCGCGGCAGTTGATCCGCTTCATGATCTTCACTTCGCCCTGGCCGATGATCTCGTGCTCGTGGCGGCGGAAATCGGCCTCGGACCTGACGAAGAACGTGGTATGCCCGGAATCGCCATAGGCCGTCTGCAGCACGAGGTCGCCGCCGATCCCGGCCTTGTCGGCGACTTCGGTCAGGTGCTTGTAGCTCTTGACCTCCGACAGTGTGTTCGGCACCGAGGGCACGCCTGCCTTGTTGCCGATCCGCACGGTCTCGATCTTGTTGTCGACGCGGTTCCTCAGCTTGGCCCGGGGAAACCAGACCTCCGCCCCAAGCTCCTTGGCAAGCTGCTCGGTCTGGGCGTCGAACATCAGGAACACGACCTTGGGCTTGCCGCCGCGCCGGGTTATGTAGTCGATCACCTCCTTGTGGCGCAGCAGGTAGTTATTGATGTCCTCGATCGACTGGAACTCGGCATGGGGCTGCTCCGAGGGGCAGAAGACGTTCGGGTGCCGGGCGTCATAGCAATCTATGTAACTGATATATTTGAAGTTCTTTACCCACTCGTCGATCCCGAGGAGGTTGAAGTTCGTCGCCGAGACGAAATAGATCGGCGTCTCGTTGCGATGGAAAAAGCGGCGGATCTCGGAGATATTCTTGAGCGTCTTTCTCGACATTCTGGTCTCCCTGTCGTTCCCCTATTTATTCAAGGCGCATGGCTCTGCAGTTCCAATCCACACGCCCTGACAATTTCATCGCCGAACTCGTTTCGACAATCCGCAGCCCCATTGCCGCCTCGCAACTGAGCCCCGGACCACGCCCGGGCGCGATGCAGGCAGACCCGCCGACAGCCGCCCCGGGGCATCCATGACCGCACTCACCCGGCGGCGTAGCGTTTCAGCGCCTCGGCGGTGAACACCCGCAACCCCAGCTCGGGCCGGTAGCCATGTATCTCGCTGACGTCCAGGGCCCGCATGAAGGCCAGGATTTCCGCACTGACCACCTGTCCCGGCACCAGGATCGGAAAGCCCGGTGGATAGGGGATGACGAAGGAGGCAGACACCACTTCCTCGCCGCCCTCGACTGCCCGCGCCAGCTCGTCGCCCAGAGGGCGGTAGTCGCATTTCTCCTCGTCATAGGCGAGGAAGAAGGCGGCGCGTATGTCGCCCTCCGGCGTATCCGGACCATCGCGGAAGGCATCGTGGAAACACGAGAAATCGGGCAGTGGCGGCAGGTCCACGGTCAGGCTCTCGACGCGGCGCTGGAAGGCCAGCTTCTCCATGCGCGAGGCGTCGTCGAGCAAATCGTCCAGCTCGTTGGCGATCTGCACCAGCACCTCGATCAGGTAGGCGACCGACGAGCGCGTGGTGCCGATGTTGGTCATGAACAGCACGGTGTTGCGCGAGGTCTTGTTGATCTGGATGCCGTACTTGTCCATCAGGATCTGGGTCTTGAACGTGGCCCCGTCCCAGCCGGTACCGCCGACCGCCAGAGTGATGCGGGTGGCGTCGAGCACGAACTCGTCCCGGCCCCAGCATTCCCATATGTCGGCCCAGCCGTGCTCGGAGTCGTAGTAGGAGGCGATGCCGCTCTCGCGGAAGCTGGCGGGGATCATGTCGCCAGCCGTCAGCACCTTAAAATACTTGCTCAGCAGCGGATGCGTGGCGATGGCGCGCCGCATGGCCATCGCCGCCTCGACCTGGCGCTGCACGAACTCGAAGCCCTCGAGCTCGACCTGGCGCCGGCCGACATCGAGCGAGGCGATGATCTGGTAATTCGGCGAGGTCGAGGTATGAGTCATATAGGCCTCGTGGAAGGCCTGCTCGACCTCGCCCTTGAAGTCCTGGTCGTTGACGTGGATCATCGAGCCCTGCCTGAGGGCGGTCAGCGTCTTGTGCGTCGACTGCGTGGCGTAGACCCGGACCCGCGCATCGGGCGGCGGCACCAGGCGCGTCTTTAGCAGCGTCTCGCTATCGGCGTCCTTGAGCTTTTCCTGCTGCTTCTCCCAGGCGCGCGCGGCCTCGGGCGTGCGCAGCCAGTCGCGCAGGGTGTTGGCGGCGTTCATCGCCGTGCGCTGCCGGTAGGTGGGGCCGAACCGGGCGAAGGCGAACCAGGCCTCGTCCCACAGGAAGATCAGGTCCGGCTTGATCGCCAGGCACTCCTCCATCACCCGCTCGACATTGTAGACGATGCCGTCGAAGGTGCAGTTCGTGAGCAGCAGCATGCGCACGCGGTCGAGCTTTCCCGCCGCCTTGAGCTCCAGCAGCTGGCGCTTGATCTCGGCCAGCGGCACGGCGCCGTACATCGACCAGGGGTTCAGGGGATAGCTGTCGAGATAGACGACATGCGCCCCCGCCAGCACCAGCCCGTAATGGTGCGACTTGTGGCAGTCGCGGTCGACCAGGATGATGTCGCCGGGCCTCACCAGCGCCTGCACCACGATCTTGTTGCAGGTCGAGGTGCCGTTGGTGGCGAAGAAGGTCTGCTTGGCGCCGAAGGCCCGCGCCGCGTATTCCTGCGCGCGCTTGATCGGCCCGAGCGGCTCGAGCAGCGAATCCAGGCCACCGCTTGTCGCCGAGGTCTCCGCCAGGAAGATATTGGGCCCGTAAAACGCCCCCATGTCCTGGATCCAGTGCGAGCGCGAGATCGACTTGCCGCGGCTGATCGGCATGGCGTGGAACACGCCGGTGGGCTGCTTCGAGTACTCCTTGAGCGCCGTGAAGAACGGCGTCTTGTAGCGCGAATTGACGCCGCGCAGGATGTTCAGATGCAGTTCCAGGAAGTCCTCCTGGTTGTAGAACACCCGCCGGCAGCCGCCGAGGTCGCGCCCGGCGATCTCCTCGACCGAGCGGTCGGTCACCAGATAGGCGTCGAGCTCCGGTCTGACGCGCGCGATCAGCCGGCACAGCTCGGGCCCGTAATCCGTGGCCTCGAGCGCGTCGAGATCCTCGTCGCCCGCCCGCGTGAGGTACTTGGTCAGGATCGGCAGCCTGTTGCAGGACTTCAGCGCCAGACCGGGGCGCACTACTACCGCCTGGATGTTGTGGTTGAACAGGATCCCGATCAGCGCGTCCTCTAGGCTGGGCACCACCACCGGCTCGTAGAGGAAAGGGTCCTCGGGGCGCCGCATCCGGGCCAGGCTGGCCTTCAGCCAGCGCTCCTGGTGCTCGTTGAGGTCGTCGACGATCATCACCTCGAAATAGGGCCGCGCCAGCGCGCGGGCCTCGGGCGAGAGCATCGACTCGTCCTCGAGCTCCTCGGCCTCCGAGTCGTCGCGCGCCAGCGGGATGGTGCGCCGCCGGTAGGCGCCCGAGGTCAGCGCCCGCACGGTGCGGCGCACGCTGAAGGCCAGTTCCTCCCAGTTGCGGTGCTCGAGCTGGCGGCGCATGTGGTCGAAGGCCGCGGCGCCCGGGAAGGCCCAGTACATCTCGATCGGGGCCAGCGCCTCGAACAGCTCGCTTGCCTGGTTCGCCAGCTTAACCGAGCCGCGTTCGCCCGGCTCCATGTGGGCCAACCGGTCGACGGTCGCGCGCAGCGTGCTCCATCGGTCCGCCCGCAGCTGCACGGCGCTGTAGTAGTCGCCGACCGAATGACTTGTGAGCCCACCACGCTTCGGCGCGTCCTCCGGCATCGTTCCCTCCCTGCCCGGGGCTGCCCCGCCGGACGCTTGTCAGCCGGACGCAAGCCGCCCGGCGATGTGGGCGATCTCGGCGCCGCCCTTCGCCGTCCCGTCGCCGGGTGCCACATCGGGCACCGCCCGCGGGTTCCCGGCCACGAGGCCGTCCTTGGCGCCCTTGCGCGGCATCTCGAGCGGCCCGAGGCCGTGCAGATAGGCATCCGCCCCGCTCGAGCGGTCATAGACCGGGAACTCGACCTCGCGATCGCGGAAGCTCTTGAGGACCTGGCCCAGCCCCATGATGCCGGTCTCGCGCTGGCGGCGCACCTGCTCGAGGTCCACCTCGATCGGGAACATGTCCTCCTGCCCCGCGGACTGGTGCAGCACATGCGAGGAAGGCGCCACGACGCAGGAGCGGCCGACGCCCCCGGCGCTCAGCCCGTTGACGTCGAACACGTAGCACTGGAACTGGGCCGCCGTGGCGCGCGCGATGGCGAGCTCGGCGTCACGGTCGGCGGTCCCGGTCAGCACAGGATGGAGCAGGATCTCCACCCCCTGCGAGGTCAGGTGCCGTGTGGTCTCGGGGAACCAGATGTCGTAGCAGATCGACAGCCCGAACCTCCCCACCTGCGGCACGTCGAAGATGCAGAACTCGGTGCCGGCGGCGACCGCGTCCTCCTCGTAGGGCCGGAACGGAAACATCTTGCGGTACCTGGCGACCACCTCGCCCTCGGGGTTGATGACCATGGCGGTGTTGTAGAGCCGCCCGTCCGCCGCCTTCTCGAACATCGAGCCGGGGATCAGCCAGATCTTGTGGCGTCGGGCATCGGCCTGGAACTGGTCGATGGCCTGGTTCGGGAAGGGCTGGGCATAGCGGGTCAGCGGCCCGTAGGGCGCCAACTCCGAGAACAGCACCATCTGCGTCCAGGGAAAGCGGGCCATCAGCACCTCCAGGTGGTGGCGCATGGCCTCGACATTGTCGTGTGCGGCGGCAATATGCATCTGCACGCCGGCGATCGCGAAGGGGGTCATGAAGACGCGGACTCCTCGTTATGCCTGCTCGATCGGCGAGTTTATCGCCACGCTCGCGAAAAGGGCAACAGCTACAATTGCGCGCAGCGAGATGCCCGGATTCCGATCCGGCTGACGCCGGGCCGCCCATGATATAGTGTTGCGCTCACGGCCCGCCCACCCCCGGCGGGCCTGCGGAGGTGGGGTCACGCGGGAGGTTCGAGCCGGCAGCCGATGCGCATTGTCGTCTTTGTCCTGTCCGTGATCGTGCTGGCGCTGGCGCTCGTTGCACTGCTGGTGCCGTTCGCCCGGCGGCTCGGCCTGCCGCTGCCGGTCACCGTCGCCGCGGCCGGGCTCGCCACGGCAGGCGCGGCGGCATTCGGCGGCCTGTCGCTGGCAGGCCTCAACCTGCCCGCGCTCGATCGCTGGTTCGTCGAGCAGGTGGCCTTCGATTCCGGCTCGCTGCTCTATCTCTTCCTGCCGCCGCTCCTGTTCGAGATGGCGCTGTCGGTCAACGTGCGGCGTCTCCTTGACGACCTGGGCGGCGTCATGGTCATGGCCGTGGTCGCCGTGGTCGTCGCCACCGCCTTCGTCGGCCTCGCCTTCTGGGCGCTGTCGCCCCTCGGCCTGGCCGCCTGCCTGGTGCTGGGCGCGGCTGTGGCCACAACCGACCCCGGCGCGGTCATCACCACCTTCCGCGAGATCGGCGCGCCGCGGCGTCTCCTGGTGATCCTCGAGGGAGAGAGCCTGCTGAACGACGCCGCGGCCATCGCCATCTTCACCTTTCTGATCGCGCTGCTGGCGCCCGGGGGCCAGCCTCCGACAGCGGTCGGCGTTCTCGGCGATTTTGTCTACAGCTTCGGCGCGGGCGCCGCGTCGGGGCTCGCCCTGGCCTACCTGGCGGCGCGGCTCTATCCCTGGCTCGACCGCTCGCCGCTGGCCGAGATGTCGATTACCATGGCGCTCGCCTACGGCGCCTACCTGCTGGCCGAGTTCTGGCTCGGCGCCTCCGGGGTCGTCGCGGTGGTTTTCGCCGGGCTGGCCACCGGCTCCTGGGGCTTCGTGCACATGGGGCCGGGCAACTGGAACACCGTGCGCGCGGTCTGGGCGCAGACCGGGTTCTGGGCCAACGCCATGATACTGCTGCTGGTCTCGCTGCTCACGCCCTGGATGCTTTCGAATCTGACCATGGTGCAGATCGTGCTGGTGCTGCTGGTCTACCTGGCTGCCTTTGCGGCGCGCGGCGTCATCATCTTCGGGCTGCTGCCGCTGCTCGAGCGCCTCGGCCACGCGGCCCCGCTGACCCCGCCCCAGCGCATCCTGGTATTCTGGGGCGGCGTGCGCGGCGCGGTCACGCTGGTGCTGGCGCTCGCCCTGGTGCAGATGCCGGGGCTCGGCCAGTCCGGACCGATCCTGGGCGCGCTCGCCGCGGCCTTCGCGCTGGCGACGCTGTTCATCAACGCCTCGACGCTGGCGCTGCTGACCTCGCGGCTCGGGCTCGATCAGCTCTCGCCGGCCGATCTGGCGCTGCGCGAGCGCATCGTCGCCGGCTCCATCGACCGGGTGCGCAACGTCATCGCCGACCTCGCCCGCGCCCGCACCCTGGAGCCCGAAGCGCTGGCGGCCGTCGAGACCGCGCTCGGCGAGCGGCGCCGCGAGGTCGAGGTCCGCGCCGAGGCGGGTGCCGACCGTATCCCCTTCGGCGAGCGGCTGCGCCTGGGGCTCGCCATCCTGTGCGGACAGGAGGCGCGGCTGGTGCGCCGCGGCTTCGAGGAGGGCGCGATTGGCCCCCGCGCCACCATGCGCATGCGTCTGAACGCCGAGCGCACCGCCGACGCGGCGCGGGTCGATGGCCGGCCGGGTTACGTCGAAGCGGTCGAGCAGGCGATGAACTCGGCCGCCGGATCGTGGTTCGCGGTGCAGCTGCACCGCTGGCTGCGCTGGGACCGGCGCCTGCGCGAGGTGATCGAGCTCAAGCTCACCGTGCTGCTCGAGAGCGACCGCGTCATCCGCGAGCTCCAGCGGTTCTGCGAGGGCACGGTGGCGCCGATGATCGGCGAGGACGCGGCGAGCAACCTCTCGGAGCTGCTCGCCTGGCGGCTCAAGCGGGTGCACGAGGAGATCGACGCCATCGAGCTGCAGTACCCGGCCTATGTCGCCGCACTCGAGCAGGCGCTGATCGCCCGCGCCGCGCTGCGCCGCGAGCGCCAGCAATACGAGCGGCTGCTACGCGACGGCGTGATCAGCTCCGAGCTGCGCGACGACCTGATCCGCCGGCTCGACCGGCGCGAGCGCGAGTTGGCGAAGCCGCCGCGCCTTGACCTCGCCCTATCGCCCGAGGCGCTGATCGAGCAGGTGCCCGTGTTCTCCGGGCTCGCCCCCGAGCAGCGCCGCGCCATGGCGCGCCGGCTGCGCCCCAGATTCACCGTGCCCGGCGAGACCGTGGTGGCCGAGGGCGAACGCGGCACGGACATGTATTTCATTGCCTCAGGCGCGCTCGAGGCGCGTGGCGCCGGCGAGCCGGTGCTGCTGTCGAACGGCGATTTTTTCGGCGAATTGGCGCTGTTCATGCCCTATCGGCGGCGGCGCACGAGCGTGGTTTCCATGGGGTTCTGCCGGCTCCTGACGCTGTCGCGGCGCGACTTCCTCAGGCTGACCCGGCGCGACCCCGGCATCGAGACGCTGATCCGCGGTGCCGCCGAATCCCAGCTGGGGCGTGAGTTCCCGGTGCTTCCCCCCGCGGCGGAAAAGCCCGCGCCGGCACGGGCCGGGCAGTAAGCCGGCGGCTTGCCGCGGGCGCCCCGGCACCCCACTTCTAATCCATGCAACCCACTGCCCGAGGAGGCGCCGATGAGCACGGACACACAGGCC
>NZ_JBZSYN010000197.1:0-40826 GCF_058622915.1 Thermohalobaculum sp.
GAAAGGGGTATTTCGAGTTCGAGGCCCAGCCGCCCATGACGACGCCGTAGACGCCGAGCGAGGAGACCGCGAAGATATAGAGCACCCCGACATTGATGTCCGAGATCACCCAGCCGTTGGCGAAGGGGATCACCGCCCAGCCGATCGTGGCGAGCACGAAGGTCACCATCGGCGCGATCAGGAACACCGCCTTGTCGGACCCCGCCGGGATCACGATCTCCTTGAGCATGAACTTGAGGAAGTCGGCGAAGGACTGCAGCAGCCCCCAAGGCCCCACCACGTTCGGGCCACGCCGGATCTGCACCGCGGCCCAGACCTTGCGGTCCATGTAGAGCAGGAAGGCGAGGCTCACGAGAACCGACACCACGACCGCCAGGCACTCGCCAAGGATCAAGAGGAAGATCCCGAAGTCGGTGTGCAGGAACCCGTTCATTCGCTCACTCCGCCGCCATCGCCCGGTTGCGCTCGGTCGCCATCCGGCTGAGCCTGGCCATCACCGCGCTCGCCCGGCAGATCGGGTTGGCGAGGTAATGATCGCCCACCGTCGAGCGAAACGGCCGGTCGTCCAGAGTCCCTGCCTCGACCGGCTGCCACGCGTTCTCGGGCACCTCGTCGAGCGCGGCCAGATGCGGGTGCGCCTCGAACAGCTGCGCGCGCAGCTCGTTGAGGCTGTTGAACGGCAGCGTGTGGCCGAGCTGCGCCGAGAGCGCCCGCAGGATCGCCCAGTCCTCGCGCGCGTCGCCCGGCGGGAAGCCGGCGCGATGCGCCATCTGCACCCGGCCCTCGGTGTTGACGTAGATGCCGGACTGCTCGGGATAGGCGCCGCCGGGCAGGATCACGTCGGCGCGGTGTGCGCCGCGGTCGCCGTGGCTGCCCTGGTAGACGACGAAGGCGCCCTGGGGCAGGTCGATCTCGTCGGCGCCGAGGTTGAAGATCACCCTGGCGCCGTCGAGTGCGCCCGAAAGGCCGCCCGCATGCGTGAAGCCCAGATCCATTGCTCCGACCCGGGCCGCTGCCGTGTGCAGCACCAGGAGGCGCGCCCCCGCCTCCTGGGTCAGGGCCATCACGTGGCCGAGCACGGCCGCGCCGTCCGGCCGCGCCAGGGCGCCCTGGCCCAGGATCACCAGCGGCGCCTCGCCCCCCTTCAGATAGTCGACGATCTTGCCGCGGCTTTCGCCCTGGAGCGCCTCGGGCCCGTTGCCCAGATGACGGTGGCGGTAGGTCAGGTCGGCATCCTCGCCGACCAGCGCCACCTCGGCGTCGTTGACCCAGGCCTTGCGGATGCGGGCGTTCAGCACCGGCGCCTCACGCCGCGGGTTCGTGCCGACCAGCAGGATCGTACTGGCCTGGTCGATGTCCTCGATGCGCGCGGTGCCGACATAGCCCGAGCGGTTGCCCGGCGGCAGCGCGGCGCCGTCCTGGCGGCACTCGTGCCGGTCCGAGTCCAGCAATTCGAGCAGCGTCTTCAGGGCAAAGACTGGCTCGACCGAGACGAGATCGCCCGCGACCGCCGCGATGTCCTTGCCGGCGCCCTTGACCGCCTCGGCGACGGCGGCGAAGGCCTCGGCCCATGTCGCCGGGCTGAGCTTGCCGTCGACGCGCACATAGGGCCGGTCCAGCCGCTGCCGGCGCAGGCCGTCCCACAGATAGCGCGAGCGGTCGGCCAGCCATTCCTCGTTCACCGCGTCGTGGCTGCGCGGCAGGATGCGCATCACCTCGCGGCCGCGCACGTCGATGCGGATGTTCGAGCCCAGCGCGTCGATGGCGTCGATCGAGGGCGTCTTGGTCAGCTCCCAGGGCCGCGCCTGGAAGGCATAGGGCTTGTGCGTCAGCGCCCCCACGGGGCACAGATCGGCGACATTGCCCTGCATCTCCGAGCTCAGCGCCGCGTGCAGGTAGCTGACGATCTCCGCGTCCTCGCCGCGGCCGGTCATGCCCATCTCGGGCACGCCCGCGACCTCGGTGATGAAGCGCACGCAGCGGGTGCAGTAGATGCACCGGGTCATGAAGGTCTTGATCAGCGGCCCGATGTCGTAGTCGGCCAGCGCCCGCTTCGGCTCGCGGTAGCGCGAGAAGTCCATGCCGTAGGCCATGGCCTCGTCCTGCAGGTCGCACTCGCCGCCCTGATCGCAGATCGGGCAGTCGAGCGGGTGGTTGATCAGCAGGAACTCGAGCACGCCCTCGCGCGCCTTCTTGACCAGCGGCGTGTTGGTGCGGACCTCCGGCGGCTCGCCGTTCTTTCCCCCGCGCAGGTCCTTGACCTGCAGGTGGCACGAGGCCTGGGGCTTCGGCGCGCCCACCGCCTCGACCAGGCACATGCGGCAGTTGCCGGCGATCGACAGCCGCTCGTGGTAGCAAAAGCGCGGGATCTCGATGCCGTTCTGGTCGCACACCTGGATGACGGTCAGCGCCGGATCGGCCTCGATCTCGCGGCCGTCGATGATGATCTTGCGCGGCTCAGCCATGCTTCACTCGCTCCTGCCTCATGTCGCCGGCCGGGTTGGACCCGAGCCAGTGCCGCAGCCGCGCCAGGAGGGCGCAGACCGCATCGACGACGCGCTGCTCGCGCGCGGCGGCAGCGGCGTTGGCCTCGAGGATTCGCTCCTCGGCGGCGCGGCGGCTCGCCTCGGGCATGTACATGTCGACCGAGTGGCACATGGTCCCCTCCTCAGTCCTTCGCCGATTTCGGACAGGTCGCGAAGATCACCCAGGCCTGCTCGCTGTCGCGGTACATGGTGCTGGGGGAGCCGCCGCTCTGAACGATCTGCATCGCCGCGTTGCCCGGGCAGATGCCGTTTTGCTGCCGCACCGCATCGGCGATCTTCAGCGCCACCGGGCGCCAGACCTTGGCGCTGAACGGCTCGCCCGAAGGCACATTGCCCAGGCCCGAGACGCCGAGCGGACGCCAGCTCGAATCGGCCTTGCCCTTGCCCTGGCGCACCACGATCACGCTCTGGCCGAGCATCGAGACGTACTGCACGTTGACCCGGTAGAGGTTGCCACCGCCATTGACCAGGAACTGCGCGCTTTCATGCGCCGCCCCCGCGCTCGCCCCGGCCCCCGACTTGCCCTGCGCGGTGGCCGTGGGCAGGGCGCAGCCGCCCGCCAGCAGCAGGGCGCCGATCGCAAGGCCGGTGAGGATGATTCGCATCGCCTACTCCGCCGCCGTTGCCGTGACCCGCCCGCCGCGCCGGGCGCTGATGCGCTCCTCGAGCTCGCCGCGGAAATGCCGGATCAGGCCCTGGATCGGCCAGGCGGCCGCGTCGCCCAGCGCGCAGATGGTGTGGCCTTCGACCTGCTTGGAGACCTCCCACAGCATGTCGATCTCGTGCGGCTCGGCGTCGCCCTCGATCAGGCGCTCCATCAGGCGCATCATCCAGCCGCAGCCCTCGCGACACGGCGTGCACTGGCCGCAGCTCTCGTGCTTGAAGAACTTGGAGATGCGCCAGATCGCCTTCACCACGTCGGTCGACTGGTCCATCACCGTGACCGCGGCGGTGCCCAGCCCCGACTGGTGATCCTTGAGCCAGTCGAAGTCCATGATGCACTCGTCGCACAGACGCGCCGGCAGGAGCGGCACCGAGGCGCCGCCGGGGATCACCGCCTTGAGGTTCTTCCAGCCGCCGCGCACGCCGCCGGCGTGGCGGTCGATCAGCTCGCGCAGCGGCATCGACATCTGCTCCTCGACCACGCAGGGCGCGTTCACGTGGCCGGAGAGCGCATAGAGCTTGGTGCCGGAATTGTTCGGCCGGCCGATGCCGGCGAACCAGGCGGCGCCGCGGCGCAGGATCGCGGGCACCTGGGCGATGGTCTCGACGTTGTTCACCGTGGTCGGACAGCCATAGAGGCCGACCGCTGCCGGGAACGGCGGCTTCAGCCGCGGCATGCCCTTCTTGCCCTCGAGCGACTCCAGCAGGCCCGTCTCCTCGCCGCAGATATAGGCGCCGGCGCCGTGGTAGAGCTTGACATCGCAGTCCCAGCCCGACCTCGCCGCGTTCTTGCCCAGAAGCCCGGCCTCGTAGCACTCGTCGATCGCCGCCTGCAGCGCCTCGCGCTCGCGGATGAACTCGCCGCGCAGGTAGATCCAGGCGGTGTTCGCGCCCATGGCGAAGCAGGCGAAGAGGCACCCCTCGATCAGGATATGCGGGTCGTGGCGCAGGATCTCGCGATCCTTGCAGGTGCCCGGCTCGGACTCGTCGGCGTTGACCACGAGGTAGCTGGGCCGGCCGTCCGACTCCTTGGGCATAAAGGACCACTTGAGGCCGGTCGGGAACCCCGCCCCGCCGCGGCCCCGCAGCCCGGCATCCTTGACCTCCTGGATGACCTTGTCGCGCCCGCGCTGGATGATCTCGGCGGTGCCGTCCCATTGCCCGCGCGACATGGCGCCCTTCAGCGAGCGGTCGAACATGCCGTAGAGGTTGGTGAAGATGCGGTCCTCGTCCTTCAGCATTACCGCTCACCCCCATGCACCAGGGCCTTCGCCTGCTCGACCCAGTCGTCGCGCTCGATCCGGCCGCGGGCCCCGATCTGTGCGTCGATCCAGGCGATCTGCGCGTCGGTCCAGCTCAGGATCTGGTCGTAGTGGAAGACGCCCAACTCGTTCAGCGCCTCCTCCATCTTTCGCCCCAGCCCCTTGATCTTCTTCAGGTCGTCGGGGGTGCCGTCGCGCGGCTTATCGAGAAGCTTGGGCTTGGCGCCGGCCTCGTCCACGGCCGCGCGCTTCGCCGGGGCGGGCTCGGCCTTCTTCACCGAGCGGGCGCCGAGTTTGACCATCTCGGGCCGTTGGAAATCCTCGCCGGTGATGCGCGCCACCGTGTCGTGCTTCTCGAGCGCCAGCGTCACCGAGGCGTTGGTCTCGTGCGCCCGCTCGGCATCGAGTGTGGTCAGCCCGCTCGCCGGCTCGGACGAGAAGCGCCCGGTCTGCGAGCCCGGCACCGGCAGCTTGCCCGCGGCGAAGGTGTCGATGATCTGCTCGAGCGTCTCGGGCGTGAGGTCCTCGTAATAGTCCTTGCCGATCTGCACCATCGGCGCGTTCGAGCAGGCGGCGAGGCATTCGACCTCCTCCCAGGAGAACTTGCCGTCCTCGCTGAGCTGGTGCTCCTTCGGCGCGATCCGCCGCTTGAGCACCTCGATGAGCGCCTCCGAGCCGCACAGCATGCACGGCGTGGTGCCGCACACCTGGATATGCGCGACCGAGCCCATCGGCTTGAGGTGGAACATGAAGTAGAAGGTGGCCACCTCCAGCACCCGGATCGACGCCATGCCGAGCATCTTCGCGATCTGCTCGATCATCGGCCGGGTGACCCAGCCCTCCTGCTCCTGGCCGCGCCACAGCAGCGGGATTACGGCGCTTTGCCGCTTGTTCTCGGGATACTTCGCGATCTCGCGCCTGGCCCATTCGAGGTTGGCGGGCGTGAACGCGAAGCTCTCGGGCTGTTCGTCGTGCAGCCTGCGAAACATCAGCGGCGGTCTCCCACGACTTTGTTGAGGCAGCGGGCGCCGCGGAGGGCGCCGCCGACAGAAACCGGAGCGCGGGCCGGTGCGCGGCTCACCGGTCGATCTCCCCGAAGACAACGTCGACCGAGCCGAGGATGGCGCTGACATCGGCCAGCATGTGGTTGCGGCAGATGTGGTCCATGGCGGCGAGGTGCGGATAGCTCGGCGCGCGCAGCTTGGCGCGGTAGGGCACGTTGGTGCCGGTCGAGACCAGGTAGACGCCGAACTCGCCCTTGGGCGCCTCGACCTTGGCATAGACCTCGCCCTCGGGCACGCGAAAGCCCTCGGTGTAGAGCTTGAAGTGATGGATCAGGGCCTCCATCGAGGTCTTCATCTCCGGGCGCCGCGGCGGCGAGAACTTGTGGTTCTGGGTCAGCACCGGCTCGCCCTGGCACTTGTCGAGCTTCTCCAGCGCCTGGCGCATGATCTTGGTCGACTCGCGCATCTCCTCCATGCGGCACAGATAGCGGTCGTAGCAGTCGCCGTTTTTGCCCACGGGGATCAGGAAGTCGAACTCGCTGTAGCCCGAATAGGGCTGCGCGCGGCGCAGGTCCCAGGCCCAGCCCGAGCCGCGCACCATCACGCCGGAGAAGCCCCACGCCTGCGCCTCCTCGAGCGTGACCACGCCGATGTCGACATTGCGCTGCTTGAAGATGCGGTTTTCGGTGAGCAGCTCCTCCATGTCGTCGAGCGCCTTGGGGAACTCCTCGGTCCACTGCCAGATGTCGTCGATCAGCTTGGGCGTGAGGTCCTGGTGCACGCCGCCCGGCCGGTAGTAGGCCGCGTGCATCCGGGCGCCCGAGGCGCGCTCGTAGAAGATCATCAGCTTCTCGCGCTCCTCGAAGCCCCACAAGGGCGGGGTGAGCGCACCGACGTCCATCGCCTGGGTGGTGACGTTGAGCAGGTGGTTCAGGATGCGGCCGATCTCGTCGTAGAGAACGCGGATCAGCATGCCCCGGCGCGGCAGGTCGATGCCGGCCAGCTTCTCGATCGCCAGGCACCAGGCGTGCTCCTGGTTCAGCGGCGCCACGTAATCGAGCCGGTCGAAATAGGGCAGGTTCTGCAGGTAGGTGCGGCTCTCCATCAGCTTCTCGGTGGCGCGGTGGAGCAGCCCGATATGCGGGTCGACGCGCTCGACGATCTCGCCGTCGAGCTCGAGCACCATGCGCAGCACGCCGTGCGCGGCCGGGTGCTGCGGCCCGAAGTTCAGGTTGAAGTTGCGGATCCGCTGCTCGCCGGTCCGGGAGGCGGCCGTGCGCTCGTCCATGCTCAGCCCTCCTTCGCCTTCTCGTCGCCCGGGAGGATGTATTTCGCCCCCTCCCACGGGCTCATGAAGTCGAACAGGCGGTAGTCCTGCACCAGCTTGACCGGCTCGTAGACCACGCGCTTGACCGTCTCGTCATAGCGCAGCTCGACATAGCCGGTGGTCGGGAAGTCCTTCCTGAGCGGGTGCCCGCGGAAGCCGTAGTCGGTGAGGATGCGGCGCAGGTCCGGGTGGCCCGAGAACGTCACGCCGTACATGTCGAAGGTCTCGCGCTCGTACCAGTTCGCCGAGGGGAAGAGGTCGGTGATCGAGGGCACCACGTCGTCCTCGCCGACCTCGAGCTTGACGCGCACGCGCTGGTTCTGCGGCATCGATAGGAAATGGTAGACTACATCGAAGCGCTTGTCGCGCCCCGGCCAGTCGACGCCGGTGACGTCGAGCAGCGAGGTGAAGGCGCAGGCCGTGTTGTTGCGCAGATAGGCGACGAGCGTGCGCAGCCCGGCCGGCGTGGCGATCAGCACGAGCTCGCCCACGGGGGTTACATGATGGCTGACGACCGCCTCCGGCTGGGCGGCCGCGATCATCTCGCCAAGTTCGGCCAGAGCGTCCGGCATGCGCGGGTCTCCCTCAGCGCTCGATGGTCCCGGTACGGCGGATCTTCCGCTGCAGCTGGAGGATGCCGTAGAGCAGCGCCTCCGCCGAGGGCGGGCAGCCGGGCACGTAGATGTCGACCGGCACGATGCGGTCGCAGCCGCGCACCACCGAGTAGGAATAGTGGTAGTAGCCGCCGCCATTGGCACACGAGCCCATGGAGATGACGTAGCGCGGCTCGGGCATCTGGTCGTAGACCTTCCTCAGTGCCGGCGCCATCTTGTTGCACAGCGTGCCCGCGACGATCATCACGTCGGACTGGCGCGGGCTGGCGCGCGGCGCGAAGCCGAAGCGCTCGACGTCGTAGCGCGGCATCGAGGCCTGCATCATCTCGACGGCGCAGCAGGCCAGGCCGAAGGTCATCCAGAAGAGCGACCCGGTCCGCGCCCAGTTGATCAGGTCGTCGGCCGTCGTGAGCAGGAACCCCTTGTCCGCCAGCTCGTCGGAGAAGTTGCCGGCAAGCACGTCCTTGTCGGCCCCCGCCCGGATGGCGCCTGCGCTCACTCCCATTCCAGGCCTCCCTTCTTCCACTCGTAGGCGAAGCCCACCGTCAGCACCGCGAGGAACACCATCATCGACCAGAAGGCGACGGCCGACAGGTGGCCGAAAGCCGCAGCCCAGGGGAACAGGAAGGCGATCTCGAGGTCGAAGATGATGAACAGGATCGCGACGAGGTAATACCGCACGTCGAACCTCATGCGCGCGTCGTCGAAGGCGTTGAAGCCGCATTCGTAGGCCGACACCTTCTCCGCGTCCGGCCGGTACACCGCGATGATCAGCGGCGCCAGCATCAGCACCAGTCCGAGCACGATGGCTAGTCCGAGGAAGATCACGATCGGCAGGTATTCGCGAAGAAGCTCGTCCATCACACCACCTCTCGGGGCCAGGGGCCCGGCACTGCCGAAGTGTCTATATGCCGGACCGGGGGAGGTCAACTGAGGCGCCCCCGCAAATCTCGCTGTCCCCTGAGGCAACTACGCGCGGGCGTGCCAACGGTTGCCCGACTGCGCAAAACGGCTGATCGTGGAAGGCGACTTGGCGCGGTGGACGGGACTTGAACCCGCGACCCCCGGCGTGACAGGCCGGTACTCTAACCGACTGAGCTACCACCGCATTAAGTCGCTCGTCCGGGGCGGCTGGGCCCCCGGAAGTGCGTGCCTTTTAGAGTTGGGCTCATGCCGCGTCAAGTGATTCACACGGCGCGCCCGCACGGCGCGCCGGCCGCCTTTTTCGGCCTGCACGGCGGGCCTCTCGACCTCGCCGCCGACCCCGTTTCCAGGCGGGGACGATGCGCACGCAACTTATCTATGGTGGCGCGGCGACCGGTATCAAGATGCGCGGCGCGACTCCCTGCCCGCGGCGAGCGCCGAGGGTCGACGCCGCCCAGTCGGTCCGGCGCTCAGTCGGTCCGGCGCCTGGTCCGTCCGACGCCCGGCTACTCCGAGACGCCCGGCTACTCCGAGACGCCCGGCACGGCCTCGAGGTTGAAGGCGGCCGCCATCAGTGCGCGGGCGTATTCGGTCTGCGGCGCCTCGAAGATCTCGTCCGAGGTGCCGCTCTCGACCACCTGGCCGTCCTTCATCACGATCAGCTTGTGCGCCATGGCGCGCACCACGCGCAGGTCGTGGCTGATGAAGATATAGGCCAGGCCGTGCCGCCGCTGCAGCGCGCGCAGGAGGTCGACGATCTGGTGCTGCACCGTCATGTCGAGCGCCGATGTCGGCTCGTCGAGGATGATCAGCTTGGGCTTGAGGACCATGGCGCGCGCGACGGCGACGCGCTGGCGCTGGCCGCCGGAGAATTCGTGCGGGTAGCGGTCCATGGTGGAGGGGTCGAGCCCGACCTCGCCCATGGCCTCGGCCACCAGCTCGCGCCTGGCCGCGCCGCTGCCGCCGATGCGATGCACGCCCAGGCCCTCGAAGATGATCTCGGCCACCGACATGCGCGGGCTGAGCGAGCCATAGGGGTCCTGGAACACGATCTGCATGTTCCGCCTGAGCGCGCGCAGCTCGCGCTTGCGCAACCCGTGCACCTCGCGGCCGTCGAAGGTGATCCGGCCCTCCGACCGGATCAGCCGCATCAGCGCCAGGCCGAGCGAGGTCTTGCCCGAGCCGGATTCGCCGACCACGCCCAGCGTCTCGGAGGCGCAGATGTCGATGTCCACGTCGGTGCACGCCTTGATGTGGCCGACGGTCTTCTTGAACAGGCCGCGCTTGATCGGGAACCACACGCGGATGTCGCGGCCCTGGACCAGCGGCTTGGCCTGGCGCGGGACCGGGCCGGGCCGGCCCGTGGGCTCGGCCGCCAGCAGCATGCGGGTATAGGGGTGCTGCGGGGCGTCGAAGACGCGCGCCGTCGCGCCGGTCTCGACGATCTCGCCCTCCTTCATCACGGCGATCCGCTGCGCCACCTTGCGCACGATGTTGAGGTCGTGGGTGATGAACAGCATCGACAGCCCCTCGTCGCGCTGCAGCTCGGCGAGGAGGTTCAGGATCTGCGCCTGAATGGTGACGTCGAGCGCCGTGGTCGGCTCGTCGGCGATCAGCAGATCGGGCTTGTTGGCCAGCGCCATGGCGATCATCACGCGCTGGCGCTGCCCGCCCGAGAGCTGGTGCGGCCAGGCGCCCAGCCGCTCGGCCGGGTTGGGGATGCCGACGCGGCCGAGAAGATCGATGGTGCGCGCCCGCGCCGCCTTGCCGGTCAGCCCCTGGTGGATCGCCAGGCTCTCGCCGATCTGCCGCTCGATGGTGTGCAGCGGGTTCAGCGAGGTCATCGGCTCCTGGAACACGAAGCTGATGTCGTTGCCGCGCACCTGCATCAACTCGCGCTGGCTGGCGCCCAGCATCTGCCGGCCGCGATAGTCCACCGAGCCGGTCACCACCGCCGTGTCGGGCTGAAGCGCGACGGTGGAGAGCGCCGTGACCGACTTGCCCGAGCCCGACTCGCCCACCAGCGCCAGCGTCTCACCGCGCGCGATATGGAACGAGACGCCGCGCACCGCCTCGACCGTGCGCTCGCTCTCGGGAAAAGCGATGCACAGGTTCTCGACGGTGAGCAGCGCGTCGCTCATCCGCGTCACCGGAAAGTCTTGCGCGGATCGAAGGCGTCGCGCACGCCCTCGAACATGAAGACCATCAGAGAGAGCATGATGGCGAAGGTGAAGAAGGCGGTGATTGCCAGATGCGGGTCCTGCAGGTACTTCTTGCCCTGCAGCGCCAGCTCGCCCAGCGAGGGATAGCCCGCCGACAGCCCGAAGCCGAGGAAATCGAGCGCCGCGAGCATGCTGATCGAGCCGGTCAGCATGAAGGGCACGAAGGTCAGCGTCGCCACCATGGCGTTGGGCAGGACGTGCCGGAATATGATGGTCCAGTCGCCGACCCCCAGCGCCCGGGCGGCCACCACGTATTCGAAGTTGCGCGCGCGCAGGAACTCGGCGCGCACCACGCCGATGAGCTGGGTCCAGGAGAAGGCGACGAAGATGAAGAACATCACCCACAGGTTGGGCGCCAGCACCGAGGCGATGATCAGCACCACGTAGAGCAGGTTCATCGAGGACCACACCTCCTCGACCCGCTGGAAGAACAGATCGACCCAGCCGCCGAAGAAGCCCTGGCTGGCGCCGGCGACGATGCCGATGATCGCCGAGACGATGGTCACCCCGAAGCCAAACAGCACCGAGAGGCGGAAGCCGTAGATCACGCGCGCCAGCACGTCGCGCGCCTGGTCGTCGGTGCCCAGGATATGCGTCCAGTCCGGCGACGAGGGGGCCGTCGCCACGTTGTAGTCGATGGTGTTGTAGTTGAAGGGGATGAGCGGCCAGATCATCCAGCCCGGTCTCTCGCCGGGCGACAGCTTGCCGTCGCCGTTGGTGCGGATCAGCTTCTGCACATAGGGGTCCTTGTAGTCCGCAGGGGTGCGGAAGTCGCCGCCGAAGAAGGTCTCCGGGTAGTCGTGGACCAGCGGGAACAAGAGCTCGCCCTTGAAGCTGAGCACCAGCGGCCGGTCATTGGCGATGACCTCGGCGAACAGGCTGAGCACGAAGAGCACGAGAAAGATCGCCAGCGACCAGACCGCGCGCCTGTTGGCGCGGAAGTTGCGCAGCCGGCGGCGGTTGAGGGGGGACAGACGCATGCCCTAGCCTTCGCGCCGCTCGAAGTCGATGCGCGGGTCGATCCAGACATACATGAGGTCCGAGATCAGCTTCACCACCAGCCCCATCAGGCCGAAGATGTAGAGGGTGCCGAGCACCACGGGATAGTCGCGGCTGACCACCGATTCGAAGCCCAGGAGCCCCAGCCCGTCGAGCGAGAACACCGTCTCGACGATCAGCGCGCCGGTGAAGAAGGCGGCGAGGAAGGCACCGGGGAAGCCGGCGATCACGATCAGCATGGCGTTGCGGAAGACGTGGCCGTAGAGCACGCGCCGCTCGCTCAGCCCCTTGGCCCGGGCGGTCATCACGTAGTGCTTGCGGATCTCGTCGAGGAAGGAGTTGCGGGTCAGGAGCGTGAGCGTGGCGAAGCCCGAGATCATCAGCGCGCTGACCGGCAGCACGATGTGCCACAGATAGTCGGGCACGATCACGGTGACGCAGTCGAGCGGCGCGAAGTGCGCGCCGAAGGGCAGGCAGGCCCCGGCGTCGAGCCCGTCCGACAATAGCCCGCGCAGCGGGAACCACTGCAGGTAGCTGCCACCGGCGAACAGCACCAGGAGCACGATGGCGAACAAAAAGCCGGGAATGGCGTAGGCCGCGACCACGATTCCCGAGGAGATCGCGTCGAAGCGCGAGCCGTCGCGCACCGCCTTGGCGATGCCGAGCGGGATCGAGACCAGATAGGCGATCAGCGTGGTCCAGACGCCGAGCGAGATCGAGACCGGCATCTTCTCGAGGATCAGGCCGATCACGCTCTTGGAGCGGAAGAAGCTCTGGCCGAAATCGAAGCGGGCATAGTTCCAGAGCATGATGAAGAAGCGCTGCAGCGGCGGCTTGTCGAGCCCGAACTGCTTGCGCAGCTCGACCTTCAGCTGCTGCTCGAGCCCGCGCGAGCCGCGATAGGCGCCCTCGCCGCCCGCGCCCTCGCCACCGCCGCCGCCGACCTGGCCGCCGCCCGAGAAGCGCGCAGTGGCCCCGCCGTGGCCCGATTGCTGGATCTGCTGCAGGATCTGCTCGACCGGGCCGCCGGGCGCGAACTGGATGATGACGAAGTTGAGCAGCATGATCCCGAACAGCGTCGGGATGATCAGCAGAATCCGGCGCAGGATGTAGGCGCCCATCTCAGCCCCCCGTCACGCGTCAGTCCCTAAGATCGGCCTTGAGACGGGCGTATTTCGCGTCGTCGACCCACCAGGTATCGATCACCCCGCGGGCATATTTCGGTTTGGTCCTGGGCCAGGCATAGATGTCCCAGAAGGCCAGGTGGTGAGAGGGCTTGTACCACTGGGGCACCCAGATCTGCATGGCGCGCAGGACCCGGTCGAGCGCCTTCACCGCCGAGGTCAGCCGGTCGCGGCTCTCGGCCCGCTCGATCTCCTCGATCAGCGCGTCGACGGCGGGGTCGGCAACGCCGGCGGTGTTGTCCGAGCCGGGCGAGTTCGCCGAGGAGGAGTGGAAGTAGTCCCTGAGCTCGACGCCGGGGGTGAGCGACATGGCCTTGCGGTCGACCACGACGTCGAAGTCGAAATGGTCGGTGCGCTCCTTGTACTGCGCCGGGTCGATCGTGCGCATCGTGGCCCTGACGCCGATGCGCGCGAGGTTGTCGATATAGGGCGCGGTGATGCGGTCGAAGCCTTCGCCGACCAGGAGGAACTCGAACTCGAGCCGCTGGTCGCCCTTCTGGCGCACACCGCCCGCAACCGTCCATCCGGCCTCGTCGAGCAGGCGCGCGGCCATGCGCAGCTCGGCGCGGTTGCGGCCCGAGCCGTCGGTCTTGGGCGGCTCGTAGGCCGGCTGGTCGAGCACCCCGGGCGGCAGCTTGTCGGCTAGCGGCTCGAGCAGCGCCAGCTCGCCCGGCGTGGGCAGGCCCTTGGCCTGCATCGGGCCGCCCTCGAAGAAGCTGTCGGTGCGCTCGTAGAGGCCGAAGAACAGCGTCTTGTTGGACCACTCGAAGTCGAAGCAGGTGGCGATCGCCTGGCGCACGTTGCGCTCGGCGAACACCGGGCGGCGCAGGTTGAACCAGTAGCCCTGCGCGCCCGAGGGCGTGTTGTCGGGGATCGACTCGCGCTTGACCTTTCCCGACTTGACGGCGGGAAAGTCGTAGCCGGTCGCCCACAGCTTGGACCAGAACTCCTCGTTGAACGAGAAGGTCCCGGCCTTGAAGGCCTCGAAGGCGGCCGAGCGGTCGCGGAAATACTCCCAGCGCAGGCGGCCGAAGTTCCACCGCCCCCGGTTCACCGGCAGCTTCCAGCCCCAGTAGTCGTCGCGGCGGCGCAAGATCACGGTCCGCCCGGGCGCCAGCGCGGCCTTGTCGACCGCATAGGGCCCCGAGCCCAGCGGCGGATCGAGCGTGGACCGGGAGAAGTCGCGCGTCTGGTAGTAGGCCTTGGACAGGATGCTGAGCCCGGCCACCGTCATTGGCAGGTCGCGGCGCGGTGCCTTGGGATCGAAATGGAAGCGCACGCGCAGCGGCCCCTCGGCCTCGACGCCGGTGACGTTGGCCAGCAGCAGGCGGAAGGTGGGGTGGCCCTTCTTGCGCAGGATATCGACGGTGAAGACCACGTCCTCGGCCGTGACCGGCGAGCCGTCGGCGAAGCGCGCCTCCTCGCGCAGATCGAAGGCGGCCCAGAGCCGGTCGTGCGGATACTCTATGGACTTGGCGAGCAGCCCGTAGACGGCGTCGGGCTCGTCGTCGGCCCGCGCCATCAGCGAATCGAACGTCAGCGACATGCCTGTCGCCGGATACCCCTTCAGGATGAAGGGGTTGAGGCTGTCGAAGGTGACCCCCCCGACGCCGGTGGAGAAGGCATGGCCGGCCGGTGCGTCCGGCGCGACATAGTCGAAATGGGCGAAGTCGGCGGGGTATTTCAGGTCGCCGAAGGCCGAGACGCCATGCGCCTTGACGGTCTCGCCGGCCGGCGCCAGTCCCGGGCGCAGCACCGTCCACGCGCCGGCCGCGGCGGCCAGCCGACCAAGATCGCGCCGTGTCCAGTTCATGGCCTGCCTCTCGTCCGCGGAGCCCCTACGGTTAGGGGCTAGCGCGGGGCGATTCAAGCGCGGGGCCGGGCTCGGCGCGGGAAAAACGCGCCGCGCCCCGCGCCCGCCGGATCACAAGGCCGTTACAGCCCTCAGTTGGCCGTGCCGGCCTCCTCCTGCTTCAGGTAGGCGATGATGTCCTTGCGCTCCTGGGCGTCCTTGATGCCCGGGAAGGGCATCCTGTTGCCCGGAATGAACTTGTTCGGGTTCTCGATCCAGGCATCCAGGTTCTGGGGCGTCCAGGTGCCCTGCTTGTTCTTCAGGGCGTCGGAGTAGTTGAACCCCTGGACGCTGCCGATCTTGCGGCCGACCACGTGGTAGAGCGACGGACCGACCTTGGTCTTGCCTTCCTTCAGGCTGTGGCAGGCCTGGCACTTGCGGAAGGCCTGCTTGCCCTTCGCGGGGTCGGCGTTGGCCAGGAAGCCCGAGGCGGAACCGCCGGCCGAGGCAGCCTGGCCGCCCTGCTGGGACTGCTGCGCCTGGCCCGTGGCCTGCTGCGTCTGCCCGCCGCCCTGCGTCGCGGCCTGCTGGGTCGTGCCCTGCGCCTCGCTCTTCTGCGCCGGCTGCGCCGCGCCGCCCTGACCGCCTCCAGCCTTGTTGCCCCCGGCCTTGTTGCCCCCGGGCTGTGGCAGATCTCGCTTGCCGTTCGCCTGGTCGATATAGGTCAGCACATCGATCCGGTCCTGCGCGTTCTTCAGGCCGGGGAAGGTCATCTTGGTGCCGGGGGCGTACTTCTGCGGGTTGGTCAGCCAGGCATTGAGCCTGGCCAGCGTCCAGGTCTCGTTCTCCTTGCTCTTGAGCGCACTCGAGAAACTGTAGCCGGGCACATCGGCGATCTTCTGGCCGATCACGTTGTAGAGCGACGGCCCGACGCCGTTCTTGCCCTTCTCGATGGAATGGCAGGCCTGGCACTTGTGGAAGATCTGCTTGCCCTTCTCGGCGCTGGCCTTGGCGAGCAGCGCGTCGAGATTCTCGCCGCCGCCGGCCGCCTTCGCCTGCTCGCCCGAGGTTCCGCCCGCGGCCTGCGCTGTCTTCGGCGGGGTCAGCTTCACCGGGTTCGGGCCCTGCTGGTTGAGGTAGGAGATCACGTCGACCCGGTCCTGCGGATTCGGCAGGCCGGTGAAGGTCATCTTGGTGCCCGGCGCGTAGGCCTGCGGATTCTTCAGCCACTCGAACAGCTTCTTGAGCGTCCAGGTCTGGTCGGACTTGCTCTTGAGCGCGCTCGAGAAGCTGTAGCCGGGCACATCGGCGATCTTTTCGCCGACGATGCCGTAAAGCGACGGGCCGACACCGTTCTTGCCCTTCTCGGCCGAATGGCAGGCCTGGCACTTGTGGAAGATCTGCTTGCCGTGGGCGGGATCGGCCTTGGCCAGCAGCTTGCTCCAGTCGGGGCCCTTTTGCTTGCCCTTGGCCCCGGCCTTCTCGATCGGCACGGCGAAGGCGAGCACCTCCTTCTCGTGCGGAGCGAACTTCGAGGGATGTTCCGGGCCCTGATAGATCAGATGGGAGAAGAAATTGAGCAACAGGAAGATCAGCAGCCCCCCCAGGATCGACCCGGCATAGATGTTGAACTTCTTGGAATCCATCCCTCGTGCCCCTCCGATCGGTCTGACGCAATGCTGCTGCGCGGTTTGCGCGCATCCTTAGCGTCTTCCACCGTAGTTTGCCAAGACGTATAAGGCGCGACCTAACGCCCGAAAAGCCTCGAAGGGGATCGGGAAAGCGGACGGAGACACGGACATGAGCGGCACGGAGCACGCAAGCATCGCCTTCCAGGGCGAGCCCGGCGCCTACTCGCACCAGGCGTGCGTGGAGACCTATCCGGAGATGGAGCCCCTGCCCTGCCCGAGCTTCGAGGACACCGTCGCCGCGGTCCGCAACGGCGAGGCGCGCCTGGCCATGCTGCCGATCGAGAACTCGGTCTACGGCCGGGTCGCCGATATCCACCATCTGCTTCCGGGCAGCGGCCTCTACATCATCGGCGAACATTTCGTGCCGATCCGGCTGCAGCTTCTCGGCGTGCCGGGCGCGAGCCTCGAGGGCATCAAGGCGGCGCACAGCCATGCCGTGGCGCTGGGCCAGTGCCGCATCTTCCTGCGCGAGCACGGCATCCAGGCGGTCACGGGCGGCGACACCGCGGGCAGCGCCAAGCACGTCTCGGGGATGGGTAACAAGGCCCATGCCGCCATCGCCTCGCGGCTGGCGGGCGAGCTGAACGGGCTCGAGATCCTCGCCGAGGACATCGAGGACCACGCGCACAACACCACGCGCTTCCTGGTCATGTCGCGCCAGAAGATCGAGGCCGACCGCATGGGCGGCGACGCCGTGACCAGCTTCGTCTTCGAGGTGCGCAACGTGCCGGCGGCACTCTACAAGGCGCTGGGCGGCTTCGCCACCAACGGCGTGAACATGACCAAGCTCGAGAGCTACATGCTCAACGGCTCGTTTTTCGCCACCCAGTTCTACTCGGAGATCGAGGGCCACCCGGACGACCGCCCGGTCGAGCTGGCCCTCGAGGAGCTGCAGTTCTTCACCAAGCGCGTGAAGATCCTCGGCGTCTACCCGGCGGCGGCCTATCGAAAGAAGGCCGCCGGGCGGCGCGGCTGAGGCCGGCTCAGGCGGCTTCGGAGCCGCCCACGGTCAGGCCCTCGATGAGCACGGTGGGCTGGCCGACGCCCACGGGCACGCCCTGCCCGTTCTTGCCGCAGGTGCCGACGCCGGGGTCGAGCTTGAGGTCGTTGCCGACCATGCGGATGCGGCCCAGCGCCGAGGGGCCGTCGCCGATCAGTGTCGCGCCCTTGACCGGGTGCAGCACCTTGCCGTCCTTCACGCGGTAGGCCTCGGTACAGGAGAACACGAACTTGCCGTTGGTGATGTCCACCTGGCCGCCGCCGAAGTTCACGGCATAGATGCCGTCCTTGACGGCTTTGACGATCTCCTCGGGGTCGGCCACGCCGGGCTCCATGATCGTGTTGGTCATGCGCGGCATCGGAATGTGGGCATAGGACTGGCGCCGGCCGTTGCCGGTCGAGCGCGTGCCCATCAGCCTGCCATTCTGCCGATCCTGCATGTAGCGGACCAGGACGCCGTCCTCGATCAGCACGGTGCGCCGCGTCGGCGTGCCCTCGTCGTCCACGCTGAGCGAGCCGCGGCGGTCGGGGATGGTGCCGTCGTCCACCACGGTCACGCCGGGCGCGGCGACGCGCTGGCCCATCAGCTCGGTGAAGGCCGAGCTGCCCTTGCGGTTGAAGTCGCCCTCGAGCCCGTGGCCGATCGCTTCGTGCAGCAGGATGCCCGGCCAGCCGGGGCCGAGCGCGACCTCCATGACGCCGGCGGGCGCGTCGCGCGCCTCGAGGTTGACCAGCGCCACGCGCAGCGCCTCGGACGCCATGGCGCGCCAGCTCTCGGGCGCGATCAGGCCGTCATAGCCGCAGCGCCCCCCCGCCCCGGCCGAGCCCGACTCGCGGCGCCCGCCCGCCTCGACGATCACCGAGATGTTGAGCCGCGACATGGGCCGGAAATCGCTCACGCGCAGACCCTCCGGGCGCAGGATCTCGACCTCCTGCACGCCGCCCGACAGCGCGACCGAGACCTGCACGACGCGCTTGTCGCGCTCGCGCAGCCAGGCATCGATCTCGCGCAACAGCTCCAGCTTGCGCGCCAGCGGGTGCCCCGCGACCGGGTCGACCGCCTCGTAGAGATGCCGGTTGGTGGGCGCCGGCGGCTCGGCGAGGCTGCCGCCGCCGGCGCGCGCGGCCAGCCTGGCGGTCGCCGCGGCGCGGCCGAGCGCCGATTGGGTGAGCTCGGTCGAATGGGCATAGCCGGCCGCCTCGCCGGCCACCGCGCGCAGGCCGAAGCCGGTGCCCGAATCGTAGGAGGCGGTCCTGAGCCGCCCGTCGTCGAAGCTCAGCACCTCCGCGCGACTGCGCTCGAGGAACAGCTCGCCGTCGTCGCCGCCCGCCACCGCCTCGCGCAGCGTGGCCAGGGCGCGCGCCTCGTCGAGGTCGGTCTCGAACGGGCGGAAAGGATTGTCGCTGGATGCCATGCCAAGGTTCCTGCTATCACGTGTCCGCGCGGGAGATTCGGGCCATCAGAGCGGCGTCTTGCCGCAAGATGCAAGCTTGCTCTCAGACCTGTGATATGGTCTTAAACTGGCCCGGAAAAAGCAAATCGGGGGAAACCCGGCCGGCGACCGGCCGGTAGAGAAACGGGAAACGAACGATGCGGATCAGCGAGTTCCTCGGCTGGATGACGGTGGCCATGCTTTCCCTTCCGGCCATGGCGACGGCGGCGGAGCCGCAGATCGGACGGCCGGTCGACGGTGCCATGTCGCTCCAGCCCGCCGCGAGCCCGGTGATGCAGGACATCCACTGGCTCGACGATTTCATCCTGTGGATCATCGGCGGCATCGTCCTGTTCGTGATGATTCTGCTGGCGATCATCATCTTCCGCTTCAACCACCGGGCGAATCCGACCCCGGCCAAGTTCACGCACAACGCCGTGCTCGAGGTGGTCTGGACCGCCATCCCAGTGCTGATCCTGGTCGTCATCGCCATCCCGTCGCTCAGGCTGTTGTTCCTGGAGCTCGATGTCCCCCACCCCGATCTGACCATCAAGGTCACCGGAAACCAGTGGTACTGGAGCTACCAGTACCCCGATCAGAAGATCTCGTTCGATGCCTTCATGATCGGCCAGGGCGCGCCCGGCCTTACCGACAAGGTGAAGGCCGAGCTGAAGAAGGACGGCTACACCACCAGCGACTATCTTCTGGCCACCGACAACAAGGTCGTCGTGCCGGTGAACAAGATCGTGCACGTGCTGGTGACCGGCGCCGACGTGATCCATTCCTGGACCGTTCCGGCCTTCGGCTCGAAGATCGACGCGATCCCCGGACGGATCAACGAGACCTGGTTCAAGGCCCTGAAGACCGGCCTTTTCTTCGGACAGTGCTCGGAGCTGTGCGGCAAGGATCACGCCTTCATGCCGATCGTCGTCAAGGTGGTGACGCAAAAGCAGTTCGACGACTGGGTGAAGACCAAGCAGGCGATGAACGACACCTCGGGGACGAAGGTGGCCACGGCGAAGTGAGCCGTGCCGGGGCCGGCCGGTGAGCCAGGGAGGAAAGTGACTTGACCGAGACCACCGCGCTCCACAGCGGCACGGCGCGCGTCGCGGAAGCGAGCTTCGGCGACTTCGTCGCGCTGATGAAGCCGCGCGTGATGTCGCTGGTGGTGTTCACCGCGCTGGCCGGTCTGGTGGCGGCGCCCGGTTCGGTCCACCCGGTGGTGGCGCTGGCCACGATCCTGTGCATCGCCGCGGGCGCCGGGGCATCCGCCTCGCTCAACATGTGGTGGGACGCCGACATCGACGCGGTCATGCTGCGCACCTGCGCGCGCCCGGTGCCGACCGGCGTCGTCACGCCCGGCGAGGCCCTGGGCTTCGGGCTCGGCATGGCAATCCTCTCGGTGATGATTCTGGCGGTGGTGGCCAATCCGCTGGCCGCCGCGCTCCTGGCGCTGACAATCTTCTACTACGTGGTGATCTACACCATGTGGCTGAAGCGCACGACGCCGCAGAACATCGTCATCGGCGGCGCCGCCGGCGCCTTTCCTCCCGTGATCGCCTGGGCGGCGGCCACCGGCAGCGTGTCCTGGGCGCCGGTCCTGATGTTCCTGCTGATCTTCCTGTGGACGCCGCCGCATTTCTGGGCCCTGGCGCTGTTCCGCAACGAGGACTACGCGCGCGCCGGCGTGCCGATGTTGCCCGTCGTCGCGGGCGAGCGCGCGACCCGCTGGCAGATCCTCGTCTATGCCCTGGTGCTGGTGCCGGTCTCGCTGGCGCCGGCGGTTACCGTGGCCGGCGGACCGGTCTACCTCGCCGTGGCGCTCGCTGCCAACGCGGCGTTCCTGCGCGGCGCCTGGACGGTGGCGCGGCGCGACAGCGGCACCGCGTCTGCCGACCGCTACCGGGCGGAGAAGCGGCTCTTCGGCATCTCCATCCTCTACCTCTTCGCGCTTTTCTCCGGCTTCCTCGGCGACGCCGCCCTGAACGCGGTAGCGGGGCCGATCGCCTGGCCGGTGTGGCTCTGAGATGGACGGTGCGATGCGCAAGGACCACGAATTGCACCGCCGGCGGCGCGGACGGAACTACGGCCTGTTGATCGTGTTGCTGGCCTTCGCCGGCCTGCTGTTCTGGGTGACGATCGCCAAGCTGGGCGCGCATCCGCCGCATATGCGGTACTGAAATGAGCGAGCCTCGTCCACGGCCTGATTTCCGCCGCACGACCATTCCGCTCGTCCTGATCGTGTTCGGGATGGGCACCATGGCCTGGGCCGCAGTCCCCTTCTACAGCTGGTTCTGCCGGGTCACCGGCTTCGGCGGCACGCCGCGTTCGGCCACAGCCGCGCCGGGCCCGGTGCTCGACCGCACGGTGACCATCCGCTTCGACGCCTCGCTGGCGCGCGGCATGCCCTGGGTGTTCAGGCCGGTCGTGAACACCATGAAGGTCAAGATCGGCCAGACCGCGTTGGCCTATTACGAGGCTTACAACCCGACCGACCGGCCGGTTGCGGGAACCGCCACCTTCAATGTCGCGCCCTTCTCGACGGGGGCCTACTTCACCAAGATCGACTGCTTCTGCTTCCAGAGGCAGGTGCTGCAGCCGGGCGAGCGCGTGCGGATGCCGGTGACGTTCTACGTCGATCCGGCGATCGTCAAGGATCCCGAAGCCAAGGGGGTGGGCGTGATCACGCTGTCCTATACCTTCTTCCCGACGGGTCTGGACAAGCAGGCGTCGCTGGGCAATTGAGCATCGGGAGGGGCGTCGCGCGACGCCACGGAACGAACGCGGGACGGATGCTGGGGGAACGGAGGACCTGATGGCCCATACCAAGGAACACGACTACCACATTCTGGCGCCGAGCATCTGGCCGTTCCTCGGCGCGGTCAGCGGGTTCACCATGCTGGGCGGCGCGGTGCTGTGGTTCCACCACATCACGCCGTGGGTGTGCGTGCTGGGCGCAACCGGCGTGATCTACACCATGATCAACTGGTGGTCGGACGTGGTGCGCGAGGCGCAGACCGGGGATCACACGCCGGTGGTGCGGATCGGGCTCAGGATGGGCTTCATCCTGTTCATCATGTCCGAGGTGATGTTCTTCTCGGCCTGGTTCTGGAACTTCTTCGGCCACGCCCTCTACCCGATCGACGGAACCTGGGCGATCCCGTGGGTGGGCGGCTGGCCGCCCAAGGGGGTCGTGACCTTCAATCCCTGGGACCTGCCGCTGATCAACACGCTGGTGCTGCTGCTCTCGGGCGTCACGGTCACCTGGGCGCACCACTCGCTGATCGAGGACGACCGCAAGGGGTTGATCACGGGGCTGACTGCGACGGTCTGCCTGGGCGCGCTGTTCACCACCTTCCAGGCCTACGAGTACATCCACGCGCCGTTCCTCTTCGCAGGCAACATCTACGGCGCCAGCTTCTTCATGGCGACGGGCTTTCACGGCGTGCATGTGATCATCGGCACGATTTTCCTCGCCGTCTGCCTGTTGCGTGCGACGAAGGGGCACTTCACGCCCGATCATCACATCGGCTTCGAGATGGCCGCGTGGTACTGGCACTTCGTCGACGTCGTCTGGCTGTTCCTGTTCTCCTGCGTCTACATCTGGGGCAGCTGACGCCGCAGCGACATCCGGCCGCCGCCGCCGCCCGTCCCGGGCGGCGGTTTGCTTTCGCGAGATCCGCATGAGGGCGAGCTTTCTTGCCGCAGTGATGTTCGGACTGGCGGGTACCGCCCTGCTCGCCGGGCTCGGCGTGTGGCAGATCCACCGGCTGCACTGGAAGGAAGGGCTGATCGCCGAGCTCGACGCCAAGCTCTCGGCCAAGCCGGTGCCGCTCCCCGCCGCACCCGACCCCAAGCGCGACGAGTTCCTGCGCGTCCGGGTTCAGGGCACCATCGGCTCGAAGGTCATCGATCTGCTGACTACCGAGCGGCCCTGGGGGCCGGGCTTTCGCGTGATCGCGCCGCTCACGCTGGCGGGCTCGGGCCGGACGGTGCTGGTCGATATGGGCTACATCCCCGAGGCGATGAAGGACAAGCGTTTGGTCAGGGGCCGCAAGGCCGAGGCCACTGGGGCGCTGTTCTGGCCCCGCCACCACGACAGCTTCACCCCGCCGCCCGATCTGGGCAGGAACATCTGGTTCGCCCGCGACCCGGCGGCGATGGGCAAGGCGCTTGGCGCCGAGCCGGTGCTGATCGTCGCCGACGACCACGATCTGGGGAAATGGCCAATGGCGATCCGGCTTGGGGTGAATCTGCCCAACAACCACCTGACCTATGCCATCACCTGGTTCTCGCTGGCGGTGATGTGGGCGGTGATGAGCCTGATGCTGGCCCGGCGCGAGAGCGCGCGGCGCCCGGCGTGAGCCGCCGGCATTGTCGGCTGCGCGGCTGTCCGCTATGAGCCGGGGGAACGGGAGGCGACACGCGCCATGCGCTATGTAAGCACCAGGGGTCGGGCGCCCGCGCTCTCCTTCGAGGAGGCGATGCTGGGCGGGCTCGCCCGCGACGGCGGGCTCTATGTGCCCGAGTCGGTGCGCCCGATGGCGCCCGGCGCCATCGCCGCCCTCGCGGGGCTGACCTACGAGGAGGCCGCGCTGCGCGTGATGCAGCCCTTCCTCGGTGGCTGCTTCGCCGAGGACGCGTTCCGCGCCATCCTCGCCCGCGCCTATGCCGCCTTTCGTCACCCGGCACGCTGCCCGCTGGAGCAGATCGGGCCGAACGACTGGATCCTCGAGCTGCATCACGGGCCCACGCTCGCCTTCAAGGACATGGCGATGCAGCTCATCGGCCAGATGTTCGAGGCAGTGCTGGAGCGCCGCGGCGAGCGGCTGACCATCGTCGGCGCCACCTCGGGCGATACCGGCTCGGCGGCGATCGAGGCGTTTCGCGGGCTCGACAAGGTCGACGTCTTTATCCTCTACCCGCACGGCCGGGTCTCGCAGGTGCAGCGCCGCCAGATGACCACGCCGGCCGAGCCCAACGTCCACGCGCTCGCCGTCGAGGGCGACTTCGACGACTGCCAGGCGCTGGTCAAGGCGATGTTCAACGACCACGCCTTCCGCGACGCGGTGGGGCTGGCCGCGGTGAACTCGATCAACTGGGCCCGCGTACTGGCGCAGACGGTGTACTACTTCACCGCCGCCGTGGCGCTGGGCGCGCCGGCGCGGCCGCTGGCGTTCTCCGTGCCCACGGGCAATTTCGGCGACATCTACGCGGGCCATGTCGCCCGGCGCATGGGTCTTCCCGTCTCCCGCCTGGTCATCGCCACCAACGAGAACGACATCCTGCACCGCACGCTCGAGGGGGGCGTCTACGAGCGGCGCGGCGTGGTGGCGACCAATGCGCCCTCGATGGACATCCAGGTCAGCTCGAATTTCGAGCGGCTGCTGTTTGAACTCGCGGACAGCGACGGTCGCGCCGTCACCGAGCTCATGGACGAGCTGGCCGCCACAGGCCGCTTCGCCCTCCCGCAGGGCGCGCTGGAGCGCCTGCGCGAGGGCTTCGCCTCCGCGCGCATCGACCGGCCACGGGTCGAGCAGACCATCGCGCGTGTGGCGCGCGAGGCCGAGATCGTGATCGATCCGCACACCGCGATCGGCGTGGCCGCCGGCCGCGCCTGCCGCGGCGACCCGGCCGTGCCCATGGTCGCGCTGGGCACCGCCCATGCCGCCAAGTTCCCCGACGCCGTCGAGGCGGCCTGCGGCATCCGCCCGCCCCTGCCCGAGCGCCTCGCCGACCTATATGAGCGCGAGGAGCGGATCACGCCGATTGGCAACGACCTCGCCGCGCTGGAGGCCCTGATCCGCGAGCGGCGCGGCACACTTTGACAAGGCGGAAAAGGCAGGCATGAGCGTTGAGATCACCTCGCTGAGGAACGGCTTCCGAATCGTCACCGAACATATGCCGGGGCGGGCCTCGGCCGCGCTCGGCGTCTGGGTCGAGGCCGGTTCGCGCCACGAAACCGCGCCCGAGAACGGCATTGCGCATTTCCTCGAGCACATGGCCTTCAAGGGCACGGCGACACGCACGGCGCTTCAAATCGCGGAGACTATCGAGGACGTGGGCGGCCACCTCAACGCCTACACCTCGCGCGAGCGCACGGCCTATTACGCCCGCGTGCTGTCGGAGGACGTGCCGCTGGCGATGGAGCTGATCGCCGACATCCTTCGTGCGCCGCGATTCGCGCAAGCCGACATCGAGACCGAGCGCGGCGTCATCCTGCAGGAGATCGGCCAGGCGCTCGACACCCCCGACGACATCATCTTCGACTGGCTGCAGGAGGTCGCCTACCCGGACCAGCCGATCGGCCGCCACATCCTCGGCGCGCCCGAGCGGGTGCGCGGATTTTCCCGCACCGACCTTACCGGGTTCACCGGGCGCCACTACGCGCCGGGCCGCATGATCCTCGCCGCCGCGGGCGACGTCGACCACGGCCGGATCGTCCGCCTCGCCGAGCGTTTGTACGGCGATCTCCCGGCTGTCGCGCCGGGCACGCCCGAGCCGGCCGCCTTCGCCGGCGGCGAGCGGCGCGTGGCACGGCCGCTCGAGCAGGCGCACATGGCGATGGCGCTCGCCGGCCCGGCCTTCGCCGAGCCCGACTACCACGCCGCACTGATCCTTTCCGTGATCCTCGGCGGCGGCATGTCCTCGCGCCTGTTCCAGGAGGCGCGCGAGAAGCGCGGGCTGTGCTATACGATCTTCGCCCAGTACGGCGCCTGGTCGGATTCGGGGCTGATGACGATCTACGCGGGCACGGGAGGAGATGAGCTGGCCGAGCTGGTCGACCTGACGGCCGATGAAATCGCGCGGGCGGCCGAGACGGTCGCACCGGCCGAACTGGCGCGCGCCCGGGCCCAGACTCGCGCCGGGCTGCTCATGGGCCTGGAAAGCGCCTCGGCGCGGGCGGAGCGAATCGCCAGCCTGCAGGCGACGCTCGGCCGGGTCCCCTCGGTTGAGGAGACGGTCGAGCGGGTGGAGGCGGTGAACCCCGAGGCGCTGCGCCGGGCGGCCGGGCGGATGCTTTCCGCCCCCCCGGCGCTGGTGCTCTACGGTCCGGTCGAGGGGGCGCACCCCTTCGAGACGCTCACCGGACGGCTCGTGGCCTGAGCCGATGTTCATGCGTCGCCGGACCCGCGCCGACACCGAGCTTCAGACCGAGCGGCTCGTCATGCGGGCGCCCGAGATGCGCGACTTCGAGCAATGGGCCCGGCTGAGGCGCGACAGCCGCGCCTTCCTCGCCCCGTGGGAGCCGGAATGGTCGCGCGACCATCTCTCGAGCCGATCGTTCCGAAACCGCGTGCTCTGGGCGGAGCGGGCAATCCGCCGCGGAGAGGCTTACCCGCTGTTCCTGTTCCGCCTCAAGGACGGGCAGATCATCGGCGGTCTGACGCTGTCCAACATCCGCCGCCATCCGGCGCAGGCGGGGACACTGGGCTACTGGATCGGCGAGCCTTACGCCATGCAGCGCTACATGACCGAGGCCCTGACGGCGCTGTGCGAGCGCGCCTTCGCCGTGCTCGATCTCTCGCGGCTGGAGGCCGCCTGCCTGCCGGACAACACCCCCTCGCGCCGGCTGCTCGAGCGCTGCGGCTTCCGGCTCGAGGGCACCGCACAGGCCTATCTGCAGATCGACGGCCACTGGCGCGACCACGTCCTCTATGCGGTGCTGAGGCCCGACCGGCGCAACGAGTCGGAGTGAGGCCGCAAACGGCGAGCGCCACGGCTCAGGCGTGGCCGCCCCAGGACGAGAGCATCGCCGGATCGACGCCGAGCTTGGCCAACGCCTTGTCCCATTTGCCCGCCTCGTCATCGCCGAACAACAGCTCGTCATCGGGGTCGCAGGCCAGCCAGCCATTGGCGCGCATTTCGGCCTCGAGCTGGCCCGGCGCCCAGCCAGCATAGCCCAGCGCCACGATGGCGCGGCGCGGACCGCGATTGTCGGCGATGGCGTGCAGGATATCGACGGTGGCGGTCATCGAGGTCGCCTGATCCACCTGCAGGGTCGCCTCGCCCGAATCGTAGTCCGACGAATGCAGCACAAAGCCACGACCGGTCTCCACCGGTCCGCCGAAATGCACCGGCGCCAGCCCGACCGGCTCGCCGATCGGAATCTCGAGCTTTTCGAACAGGTCCTTGAGCCTGAGGTCGTCGGCGTGCTTGTTCACGATCAGCCCCATCGCGCCCTCCGAGCTGTGCGCACAGAGATAGACCAGCGAGCGCCGAAAGCGCGGGTCGCTCATGCCGGGCATCGCGATCAGCACCTGGCCGCCGAGCGAGTCGTCATGCGTGGATGTCTCGGATTCCGTCATGTCCCAGATGATGGCGCTGTCGGACGGTGGGCGCAAGAAATCGCGAAAGCGTTATGGAGAGCTTGTGGCGAAAGTCCTATGTAGGTGGGGCGATGCCGCTGGAGAAGACGCTCCGATCCCTTGTTTGCGCCTCGGCGCTGGCCGCCGCATCCATTCTGGTCGCGGCGCCCGCGCGCGCGCAGTCGATCGTCTCGACCGGGCAGTCCTTCGTGAAGGTCTCGCTGCTTCCCGGCAAGGCCGAGCCGGGCGGCGCGCGCATGGCGGGCCTCGTGGTCGATCTCAAGCCCGGATGGAAGACCTATTGGCGCAGCCCCGGTGAGGCCGGGCTGCCGCCAACCTTCGACTGGTCGCATTCGCGCAATCTCGCTTCGGCCGAGCTGCGCTGGCCGCGGCCGCAATTCTTCGACAGCTTCGGCATGCGCACGCTCGGCTACACCGGCCGCGTGGTGTTTCCCGTGCGCCTGGTGCCCAAGGATCCCTCGCGCCCGATGGCGGTCCATCTGGATCTCGCCCTGGGCGTTTGCCACGACCTGTGCGTGCTTGAGAAGACCAAGGTCGACGCCACGATCGGCGCCGACTCCCCGCAGACCGGCGCGCCGCTGGTGGCCGCCGCCGAGGCGAAGGTCCCCCGCCCCGCCCCGGCAGTCGGGCTGACCGAGGCGCAGTGCCGGATCAGCGGAACCGGCAAGACACGCGAATTCGAGGCAACCCTCGACTTTGACCATCAGGTCAGGGAACCCAAGGTGGTGCTCGAGGGGCCCGATCTCGCCTGGTTCAAGGACGTGCAAACGACGCCCGGCCCAAACGGCCGGCTCCACGTCGACGCTCAACTCAAGCTGCTCGACGCCAAGGCCTGGGTCGGCCGCTCGGACATCCGCATGACCGTGCTCGCCGACAACTTCGCCGCCGACGTCAAGGGCTGCGCCGCGCCCAAGGGCTGAGCGCAGCCTTCGCGATCATCAAGGCCGGGGTGCCCGGGCGCCGCAGTGGCGCCACGGCGGCGACCGGGCGGGGACAGCGCCTCAGCCGTTCACCGCGGCGATCATGCCCCGCTCGGCGGCCAGTGCGCGCATCTGCGCCTGCAGCTTCTCGAAGGCGCGCACCTCGATCTGGCGGATGCGCTCGCGGCTGACGTCGTAGACCTTGCTCAGATCCTCGAGCGTCACCGGCTCGTCCTTCAGCCGCCGCTCGGTCAGGATGTGGCGCTCGCGCTCGTTGAGCCCCTTCATCGCCTCGAGCAAGAGCTCGTGGCGCGTCTCCAGCTCCTGGCGGTCGGCGTACTGCGCGGCCTGGTCGGCGTCCTCGTCGGCCAGCCAGTCCTGCCACTCGGTCGAACCCTCGGCATCGCCCCGGAGCGGCGCGTTGAGCGAGCTGTCACCACCGCCCGAGAGCCGCCGGTTCATGCTCACCACGTCGTTCTCGGTGACGCCGAGGTCGGTGGCGATGCGCTCGACCTGCTCGGGGCGCATGTCGCCGTCCTCGAGCGCGCCGATCTTGCCCTTGGCCTTGCGCAGGTTGAAGAACAGCTTCTTTTGCGCCGCTGTGGTGCCCAGCTTCACCATCGACCAGGAGCGCAGGATGTATTCCTGGATCGAGGCGCGAATCCACCACATGGCATAGGTCGCGAGCCGGAAACCCTTGTCCGGGTCGAAGCGCTTGACCGCCTGCATCAGCCCGACATTCGCCTCCGAGATGATCTCGGCCAGCGGCAGGCCATAGCCGCGATAGCCCATGGCGATCTTGGCCGCGAGCCGCAGGTGCGAGGTGACCAGCCGGTGCGCCGAGTCGCGGTCACCATGGTCCACCCAGGCCTTCGCCAGCATGTATTCCTCCTCGGGCTCCAGCATGGGGAACTTCCGGATCTCCGAAAGATACCGGCTGAGCCCTTGCTCCGGCGACGGAGCGGGAAGGTTGGAATACGTCGTTGCCATCAATTCCCTCTTGTTGGGCCTGGTCCTCCCCGGGGAGAACCGTCTCGAGAAGGATTATAGTCCGCAGACAATGTGCCTCATCCGTTCTCTCACTTATTTTAACGTGGTTTGCTAGGATTCCGGTCCCCTAAAATTCTTAAAAATTGGACAAGATCGCGCAGGTCCGTGGGAAGGGGCGCTTCGAAGGACAGGCGCTCCCCACTCACGGGGTGGCGAAAGCCCAGGCTCGCGGCGTGCAGCGCCTGCCGGGGAAAGCTGCGCAGCGTCTCGGCCTGCTCGGCCAAAAGCGGCCCCAGCCGGGGCCGATGCCGGCGACCATAGACGGGGTCGCCGAGCAGCGGATGGCCGATATGGGCCGCATGCACGCGGATCTGGTGCGTGCGCCCGGTCTCGAGCCGGCACTCGGCGAGGCTGGCGACCGGCGCGGCGGCGTCGCCGTGGCCGAATCGCTCCAGGACGCGCAGCCGCGTCACGGCGTGGCGGCCCCGCGCCGCGACCGCCATGCGCTTGCGCTCGGCGGGGTGCCGGGCGATGGCGGCCTCGATGCGGATCCAGCCGCCCGCCTCGAAGCTCACGCCGGGCAGTCCGGCGAGCCGCGCCTCGACGCGCTCCGGCGCCCCCCAAAGGATGGCGAGATAGCGCCGCTCGATCTCGTGCGCGGCGAAAAGCGCCGACAGCCCGGCATGGGCGGCCGCGGACTTGGCCACGACCAGCAGCCCCGAGGTGTCCTTGTCGATGCGGTGCACGATGCCCGGCCTGAGCGCACCGCCGATGCCCGTGAGTGACCCGCCGCAGTGATGCAGCAGCGCATTGACCAGCGTGCCGCGCTCGGCGCCCGGCGCGGGATGCACCACCATCCCCGCAGGCTTGTCGATCACGACCAGATCGGCATCCTCGTGGACGATGCAAAGCGGGATCGCCTCGGGCTGAGGCGTGATCGGCACGGGCGGCGGGATCTCCAGCGCGAACGTCTCGCCCGCCTTGACTTTACGCTTCGCCTCCGTGACCGTCTCGCCTGCCTCGCCGCTGACCGCGCCCTCGGCGATCAGCCGCGCGATGCGCGAGCGCGACAGGCCGGGATCCCCCTGGCCGAGCTCGGCCAGGGCCTTGTCCAGCCGGGCGCCGGCCAGCTCGGCGGGGACGGTCAGCTCGAGCGGGGCGTCGTCCCCATTGGAAGGGTCCGCCATGGTTCAGCCCCGCCCCGCCGCCGACGCAGACCTGCCCGAGCCGCCGCAGGTCCGCCGGCTCAGGCGGCTGGTCAGCCTGCTGATCATCGTGCTGATCGGCGGCATGCTGGTGGTCGTGGTCGCCATGGTGGTGCAGCTGGGCTCCGTGCACAGCCCGCCCCCGCCCGCGCTGGGTCCGGTCAGGGCCGGCTCCTTCACGCTGCCCGCCGGGGCGCAGGCCGTGGCGCTGGGCCGGGCGCACGGCGAGGTGCTGATCCTCACGCGCGATGGCGCGGGCGCGGAGACCCTGCGCGTCTTCGACGCAAAGACCGGCGCCCAGACCTCGGCCACCCCGATCCGGCGCAAGTAGCTCACGCGAGATCCCGATAGGCGGGATACCCCGCCAGCGCCCCGGCCTCGTAGACACCGCGGGCAATGGCGCGCGCGACGCAATCGGCCGCCAGCATGCCGATGCGGGCGACCTCGGCGACCGGGTCTTCGAGCGGCTTCGCCCCGGTCGAGAGCACGAAGACGGTGTCGCCGTCCACCGGCGTGTGCACCGGCCGGATGGCCCGCGCGATGCCGTCCTGGGCCATCATCGCCACCCGCTTCGCCGCAGGCCGGGTCAGGGCTGCGTCGGTCGCCACCACGGCGAGCGTCGTGTTCGCCCCGGCGGGCGAGTGGAAGGGGTGGTCCATCTCCCTCAGCGGCCCCTCGGGCGGCGCCTGGCCGCCGAACTCGCGCTCCATCTCCAGCCACCAGGCCCAGAAGGTGCGGGTGCCCGGGATCACCACCGACCCGGCGGGGTTCGCCACCGCGAGCGCGCCGAGCGTGCAGCCGTTCCACTCGACCGAGGCGGTGCCGAGCCCGCCCTTGAGCGCACCGGCCTTGGCCCCCAGCCCGGCCCCCGCATTGCCCAGCGCGAAATCGCTGCCCGCCGCGGCGGCCGCCTCCAGCCCCAGCCGCCACCAGGGTGGCTCGTCCCAGTCCTTCGGGCCCCCGGTGGCGAGGTCGAAAATGATCGCCGCCGGCACGATCGGCACCAGCGCGTCGCGGATGGCGAAGCCGCGGCCCTGGCCGCGCAGCCAGTGCATCACCCCGCCAGCGGCATCGAGCCCATAGGCCGAGCCGCCCGAAAGCGCGATGGCATGGATCGCCTGCACCATGGACTCGGGCGCCAGCGACTCGGTCTCGCGCGTGCCGGGCGCGCCGCCGCGCACGTCCACGGCGGCAATGGCGGCGCTGTCGGGGATGATGGCCGTGGTGCCGGTGACGAGCCCGGGCGCCTCGGCATTGCCGACGCGGATGCCGGGGACATCGGTGATGCTGTTGCGCGGGCCGGGCCGGATCATCGGGTCATACTCCACCCGGGAACATAGGGGGGCTGCGCCGCCGCTTGCAATGGCGGCCGCGCGCCAGCAAGCTCGGCCGGGGAAGATGGGGCAGGCAGGAAGCCACGATGTCGGGACCGCTGGAGGGGATTCGCGTCCTCGAATTCGAGGCGATCGGCCCGGGGCCCTATTGCGGCATGCTGCTCGCCGACCTCGGCGCCCAGGTGCTGCGCATCGCCCGGCCCGGCGCGGACCGCGGCGCACTGATCGCGGATGTTGGCGACGCCGTCCTGCTTCGCGGCCGCCCCGCCATCACGCTCGATCTAAAGCGTGCCGCCGACCTCGATCTCGCCCGCCGCCTCATCGCCCGCGCCGACGGCCTGCTCGAGGGGCTGAGACCTGGCGCGATGGAGAAGCTGGGGCTCGGCCCGGGCGAGGCGCTGGCACTCAACCCGCGCCTGGTCTACGGCCGCGTCACCGGCTGGGGACAAGAGGGCCCGCTGGCGCGCAGCGCCGGGCACGACATCAACTACATTGCGCTTTCCGGCGTGCTCGCGGCGATGGGGCCGGCCGGTGCGCCGCCCTGCCCGCCCCTCAACCTCGTGGGCGATTTCGGCGGCGGCGGGCTCTGGCTCGCCTTCGGCATGCTCGCAGGCCTGATCGAGGCCGGCCGCACCGGGCGCGGCCAGGTGATCGACGCCGCCATGCTCGACGGCGCAGCCAGCCAAATGGCGCTGATCTATGCTTGGTACGCAAACGGTCGCTGGCGCGACGAGCGCGGCGCCAACCTGCTCGACGGCGGTGCGCCGTTCTACCGCTGCTATGCCTGCGCCGATGGCCGCTTCGTCGCCGTCGGCGCCATCGAGCCGCAATTCTTCGCCGCGCTGATGCAGGGCCTGGGCCTCGCCGGCGAGGCCTGGGAGCAGACCGACCGCGCCCGCTGGCCCGCGCTCGCCGAGCGCATGGCCGAGGTCTTCGCCACGCGCCCGCGCGATGACTGGGCGGCGCGGTTCGAGGGCACCGACGCCTGCGTGACCCCGGTGCTCGGCCTCGCCGAAGCGCCGCAGCACCCGCAAAACCGGGCGCGCGGCACCTTCTTGGGCCCGCCTGACCAGCCGGCGCCCGGGCCGCGCTTTTCCAACCACGGACGCGCCCTGCCCTGTGCTGGCGCCGCGCCGCCGGTCGAGCGCGACCGCGTGCTCGCCGACTGGGGCATCTGAGCCGCAGCTTGCCTCGACGGCATGCTCTCGCCTAGCATTCGCGCAACCGATTGCGCGGAGACAGCGGTCATGGCCAAGGGCGCCGTTCTGGCAGGGATTGTGCTTCTGGGCCTTCTGTCCCCCGGATCCGCCGGGGCGCAGGGCTATGCCCCGGGCGAGAAGCTCGCGCTGGTGAACTGCGGCCGCTGCCACGTGGTCAACGACAGGAACCGCATGGGCGGCATCGGCTCGACGCCCTCCTTCGCCATCCTGCGCAGCCGGTCCGACTGGGAGAAGCGCATGAAGTCCTTCTGGACCCGGCGCCCGCACATCTCCTTCACCCAGATCGAGGGCGTCACGCACCCCTTCCCGATCAACCGGCCGCCGCCGATCCACCCGATCACGCTGACGCGGCACCAGGTGGACCAGATCGTGGACTACATGCGCTCGCTCAAGCCGGCCGACCTGGGCATAAAGATGCGGACGCGCTAGGGCGCGGTCGCGCTTCAGATCTCGGCCGGCCTACCTATGCAAGCGCCCGTAGGGCGGCCTTCAGCCCGCCATCTCGCCGCCGGTATACGGGCCGCAGGCCCCCGCCCGACACGGGCGTCGCCGTATCGATTTTTAAAATCTAATGATTCCAATATCTTGCGCAGCGTCCAAATTTGGACGCCCCTCCCGGCTCACAGCCGCCAGTCGTCGATCGCGGCGATGTCCTCGTCGGAAAAGCCGAAATGATGCGCGATCTCGTGCACCAGCACATGGGCCACCAGGCGGGCCAGCGCTACGTCGCCGCGCTCGATCCACTCGTCGAGGATCGGCCGGCGATAGAGCCAGACCGCGTCGGGCTCGACAGCCACGTCGCTGACCGACTTCTCGGTCAGCGCCACGCCGTGATAGAGCCCGGTCAGCTCGAACGGGTCCTCGATGCCCAAGGCGTCCAGCGTCTCGTCGTCGGCAAACTCGGCCACCCGGATGACCAGCCCCTCGCACGGGGTGCGGAAGGCCGGCGGCATCTCCTCCCAGGCCGCGCGTGCCATGCGCTCGATGTCCTCGAGCGTCGGCGCGGTCAGGTCGTCGGGCGCATCTGCCATTGGTCTCTCCCACAGGCGAAGGGCGGAGCCGAGGCCCCGCCCTTGCCGGTCGATCCGGTCCCGCCCGCTCAGCAGGAATAGTACATGTCGTACTCGATCGGGTGCGGCGTGTGCTCGTAGTTGTAGACCTCCTCCCATTTGAGGTCCATGTAGCCCTCGATCTGGCCGCGCGTGAACACGTCGCCGGCCATCAGGAACTCCATGTCGGCCTCGAGCGCGCCCAGCGCCTCGCGCAGGCTCCCGCACACGGTCGGGATGCCGGCGAGCTCTTCGGGCGGCAGGTCGTAGAGGTCCTTGTCCGCCGGCTCGCCGGGGTGGATCTTGTTCTGGATGCCGTCGAGCCCGGCCATCATCATCGCCGACATGGCCAGGTAGGGATTGGCCGCGGGGTCGGGGAAGCGCACCTCGACGCGCTTGGCCTTCGGGCTCTCGGTCCAGGGGATGCGCACGCTCGCCGAGCGATTGCGCGCCGAATAGGCGAGCAGCACCGGCGCCTCGAAGCCCGGGATCAGCCGCTTGTACGAGTTGGTCGCCGGGTTGGTGAACGCGTTGAGCGCCTTGGCGTGCTTGAGGATGCCGCCGATGTAGTAGAGCGCCATCTCCGAGAGGTCCGAGTACTGGTCACCGGCGAACAGCGGCTTGCCGTCCTTCCAGATCGACTGGCTGACATGCATGCCGGTGCCGTTGTCGCCCTTGATCGGCTTGGGCATGAAAGTGACCGACTTGCCATAGGCATGGGCCACGTTATGCACCACGTATTTGTAGTTCTGCAGCGCGTCGCCCTGGCGGGTCAGCGTGCCGAAGATCAGGCCCAGCTCGTGCTGGCACGAGCCGACCTCGTGGTGGTGCTTGTCGACCTTCAGCCCGATCCGCTTCATGGTCGAGAGCATCTCCGAGCGGATGTCCTGGGCCGCGTCCACCGGATTGACCGGGAAATAGCCGCCCTTGACGCGCGAGCGGTGGCCCATGTTGCCCATCTCGTACTCGGTGTCGGTGTTCCAGGCGCCATCCTGGGCATCGACCTCGAAGGCGACCTTGTTCATCGCCACCTTGAAGCGCACGTCGTCGAACATGAAGAACTCGGCCTCGGGCCCCCAGAAGGAGCTGTCGCCGATGCCGGAGTTCTTCAGGTACTGCTCGGCCTTCAGCGCGGTGGCGCGCGGGTCGCGGTCATAGAACTCGCCGGTGTCCGGCTCGACCACGGTGCAAAAGCAGGCCAGGGTCTTCTCGGCGTAGAACGGGTCGACGAAGGCGCTGTCGACGTCGACCAGAAGCTTCATGTCGGACTGGTCGATCGACTTCCAGCCGGCGATCGACGATCCGTCGAACATCCAGCCGTCCTCGGCCCAGTCCTCGTCGACGATATCGGACAGCGCCGTGACGTGCTGCATCTTGCCGCGCGGATCGGTGAAGCGGAGGTCGACATAGGCGATCTCCTCGTCACGGATGCGCTTGAGCAGCTCGGCTCCTTTACTCATGGGTGGCCCCTTCTTTCCTCAGGCTTGGGTTGAGTTTCTTGGTTTGCGGCGGGCGGCTCAGAGGGCGTCGGGCCCCTCCTCGCCGGTGCGGATGCGGATCGCCTGCTGAACCTCCGAGACGAAGATCTTGCCGTCGCCGATCTTGCCGGTCTTGGCGGCGCCGACGATGGCCTCGACCACGCTGTCGAGCTGGTCGTCGGCGATCACCACCTCGATCTTCACCTTGGGCAGGAAGTCGACGACGTACTCGGCGCCGCGGTAGAGCTCGGTATGGCCCTTCTGGCGCCCGAACCCCTTGGCCTCGAGCACGCTGAGCCCCTGGATGCCGATCTCCTGCAACGCCTCCTTGACCTCGTCGAGCTTGAACGGCTTGATGATGGCTTCGACCTTTTTCACCGGGCTCTCCCTCCGTGCGTTGAAGCGTGCCCGGATCGGACCGGTCACGCGGGATTGACTGCCCCGAGAGATGCAGGGACCGTGCCAAACCCGGCATGGGCGCGAAACCGGGGGCTGCAGCGGGGTGCGCGGAAAACGGGCGGCAAATTTGCCTTCTCATTGGGCAAAATGATGCTTCTTTATGCAGGCGCGGGGGCCATGCGCCAGCTTGACGGGACAGGACCGGGAAAGATCAATGGAAAGCCGTCAGTCCGGGGCCCCGGACTTGATCCGGGGCCGCGTGGCCCAACCTGACGGGAAGAGGCCCCGCGCGCCGGCCGGGGCCCGGACCGATGCGGGAGCCGCCATGACCGACCTCCTCACCGCCGCGCAGATGCGCGCCATCGAGACCGCCGCCATCGATTCGGGCGAGGTCACCGGCCTCGAGCTGATGGAGCGCGCCGGCCGCGGCGTGGTCGAGGCGATCCTGGACCGGCGCCCCGACCTCGCCGCCGCACCGCACCGCGCGGTGGTGCTGTGCGGCCCCGGCAACAACGGTGGCGACGGCTTCGTGGTGGCGCGACTTCTGCGCGAGCGGGGCTGGGAGGTCGAGGTCTTCCTCTATGGTGAGGAAGCGAAGCTCAAGGGCGACGCGGCTCAGAACGCGCGGCGGTGGCGCGAGATGGGGGAAATACGCCCGATCGACCGCTTAACATCGATGACGACGGGATGCGACGTCCGCATAGATGCTCTGTTCGGAACCGGGCTGACCCGGCCCGTTTCGAACGATCTGGTTCAGGCTGACGAGAGCACGTCGCGAGACGAAGACGGAAGCTGGATCGGCGGCTTGCGTGTCGCCATTGACATTGAGTCCGGGCGCTGCGCTGACAGCGGCAGGGAGCTGGGTGGCGAGCGCAACGCGCTCGACTCCGAGCTGGTCGTCACTTTCCAGTCCCGCAAGGTGGGGCACTATCTGGGCCATACTTCCAGAAGCCCCCGTGGCATTCGGACTGTCGACATTGGCTTGGGCAAATGGCGTGACGACTACGTCGGAAAGCATGAGGCTGACATCGTGCGAGAGGCGCATCCTCTCCGTCGAAGCCTCAACAAGCCGCTGTCAGGGCACAAACACAAGTATGACTTCGGCCACGCCGTGATCCTCTCGGGCGGCGCGGGCAAGGGCGGCGCCGCCCGCCTCGCCGCGCGCGGCGCGCTGCGCATCGGCGCAGGGCTCGTGACCGTCGCCGCGCCGCCCGAGGCCATCGCCGAGCACGCCGCCCAGCTCACCTCCATCATGCTGCGCCCGGTGAGCGGGGCCGAGGCGCTGGACCGGATGCTCGAGGACGACCGGCTCAACGCCATCGGGCTCGGGCCGGGCCTCGGCGTCGGCGGCCACACGCGGGGCCTCGTCGCCGCGGCGCTGAACGCGCGGCGTGGCACCGTGCTGGATGCCGACGCGCTGACCAGCTTTGCCGAGGACCCGGGGGGCCTGTTCAGCCTGGTGCACGAGGGCTGCGTCCTGACCCCGCACATGGGCGAGTTCGCCCGCCTCTTCCCCGACATCGCGGACAAGCTGAAGGCGCCGGCCACAAAGGGCCCCGCCTATTCCAAGGTCGACGCCGCGCGCGAGGCGGCAGCGCGGGCGGGTTGCACCGTGCTGGTCAAGGGCGCGGACACGGTGATCGCCGACCAGGCCGGCCGGGCGGCGATCAACTCGGCGCATTACGAGCGCGCCGCGCCCTGGCTGGCAACCGCCGGGGCTGGGGACGTGCTCGCGGGCATGATCACCGGCCTGCTCGCCCGCGACTTCGGGCCGATGGCCGCCGCCGAGACCGCCGCCTGGCTCCACGTCGAGGCGGCGCGCAGGTTTGGCCCCGGCCTGATCTCCGAGGACCTGCCCGAGATGCTGCCGGCCGTGTTCCGCGACCTCGGTCTCTGAGGGCAGCCCTCGGGCTGCGCCACGCCGCGCGGCGTTAACCATGAAGACCGTCCAAATGGACAATCCAAATAAGTCAATGACTTAGACATGTGTCCACATGTGGACACCGGTCTGCAAGGCGATTTTGGCAGGTTTCGCCGCGGCGCGCGGCGTCGCTTGGCCCCAACCGGCGGGAAACTGCGACAAAACTGCGCTTTCCCTCTATCGCCTGCCGATTCCGCTTGCTATAGGGGCCTCGATTTTGCACCCCCCGGGCCCGGCTCGCGGCGGTGGTAAGCGGGCGTGGTGGAACCGGTAGACACGCGAGATTTAGGTTCTCGTGCCGAAAGGCGTGGGGGTTCAAGTCCCTCCGCCCGCACCACGGGAGCATTGAAGGGGACGGCCGGGCGGCAGCAAGGACACGCAAGGACAGGTTAAGCCGATGCAAGTGACCGAAACCAAGGCGGAGGGCCTGAGGCGCGAATACCAGGTGGTCGTGCCCGCCGACACGCTGGAGGCGAAGACCACGGAGAAGCTCAAGACCGTGCGCCAGGACTTCCAGATGAAGGGTTTCCGCAAGGGCAAGGCCCCCATGCCGCTGCTCAAGAAGATGTTCGGCAAGTCGCTGATGGGCGAGGTCGTGCAGGAGACGGTCGAGGAGACGGTCAGCGAGCACCTGAGCGAGACCGGCCACCGCCCCGCCCAGCAGCCCGAGGTCAAGATCGTCAACGAGGAGTTCGACGAAGGCTCCGACCTCAAGATCGAGTTCACCTACGAGTGCCTGCCCGAAGTGCCCGAGGTCGACTTCTCCGCCATCAAGCTGGAGCGCAAGTTGGTCACGGTCGACGATTCGGCCGTGGAGGACGCGCTCAAGCGCCTCGCCGAGAGCTCGACCGTCTACGAACCGCGCGAGGACGGCGCCGAGGCGCAGGACCACGACCAGGTCGTGCTCGACTTCACCGGCAGGATCGACGGCGAGCCCTTCGACGGCGGCGAGGCCGAGGACTACCCGCTGGTGCTCGGCTCGAAATCCTTCATTCCCGGCTTCGAGGACCAGCTTCTGGGCGCCACAGCCGGCGAGAAGCGCGAGGTCACCGTGACCTTCCCCGAGGGCTACGGCGCAAGCCACCTCGCCGGCAAGGAAGCCGTGTTCGACGTCACCGTGAAGGAGGTGCGGGCGCCGAAGTCGTCCGAGATCGACGAGGATCTCGCCACGCGCTACGGCGCCGAGAACCTCGACGATCTGCGCAAGCAGATTCGCGAGCGCATCGCGGCCGAGTACAACGAGAGCACGCGGTCTCTGCTGAAGCGCCGGCTTCTCGACGCGCTCGACGAGGCGGTCAAGTTCGAGTTGCCTCCCTCCCTGGTCGAGGCCGAGGCGGAGGCGATCGCCCATCAGCTGTGGCACGAGGACAACCCCGACCACGAGGGTCACGATCACCCCGAGATCGAGCCGACCGACGAGCACCGCAAGCTTGCCGAGCGTCGCGTGAAGCTCGGCCTTCTGCTCGCCGAGGTCGGCAAGAAGATGGACATCGAGATCAGTGACCAAGAGATGGGCCAGGCGATCATGGCCCAGGCCCGCAACTTCCCCGGCCAGGAGCGGCAGTTCTTCGATTACGTGCGTCAGAACCGTCAGGCGCTCGAGCAAATTCGTGCCCCAATTTTCGAGGATAAGGTGGTCGACAGTATCGTCGAGCAGGCGAAGGTCTCCGAGGTCCCGGTGAGCAAGGAGGAGTTCGAGCGGGAACTCGAGGCGCTCGACAAGGAGTGACGCTCGATTAGGAATGGCGCTCGACCGGACGTGACGATGACGCGGGTCGGTCCGCGTCGGCCCCAGTGCCCTTGCCGCTGATGCGGCCGGCAACTATTGGTGATCGTCACGCGGCCGGCCGACCGGGCGGCACGTTGCATCAAGCAGGCAGGATCCCCCATGAAGGACCCCGTGGAAACCACCACAAGCTACATCATCCCGACCGTCGAGGAGATCACGGCGCGCGGCTCGCTGCGCTACGACATCTTCTCGCGCATGCTAAAGGAACGGATCATCTTCGTCGCCGGCCCGATCCAGGACGAGACGGCGACATCGATCGTCGCCCAGCTCCTGTTCCTCGAATCGGAGAACCCGAAGAAAGAGATCTCGATGTACATCAACAGCCCGGGCGGGGTCGTAAGCTCGGGGCTGTCGGTCTACGACACCATGCAGTACATCCGCTGCCCGGTCTCCACCGTGTGCTTCGGACAAGCGGCCTCGATGGGCTCGCTCCTGTTGTGCGCCGGTGAGAAGGACATGCGGTTCTCGCTTCCCAACAGCCGCATCATGGTGCACCAGCCATCAGGCGGCTTCCAGGGACAGGCCTCCGACATCGAGATTCACGCCCGCGAGGTCCTGGCGCTGAAGAAGCGGCTCAACGAGATCTACGTCCAGCACACTGGCCAGTCGCTCGACGCGGTCGAGGCGGCGCTCGAGCGCGACTTCTTCATGACGCCCCAGCAGGCCAAGGACTGGGGCATCGTCGACGGCATCGTGGAGAAGCGGGCCTTGCCCGAGCAAGAAAGCGCCGAATGATGTGTGTCGGACAAGGAGCATCGGGTGACAGGCATGGCCACGCCAGCGAGATTCTTGCTTGGCCGGATTCGGCTGTTACCTTATTGTCAAGCGAGTGACACGAGCCTTCTAGCGGGAGCGCCCGTACGGGGAGTGGGATGACAAAGACTGGCGGCCCTGACAGCAAGAACACCCTCTACTGCTCATTCTGCGGAAAGAGCCAGCACGAGGTGCGCAAGCTCATCGCGGGCCCGACCGTGTTCATCTGCGACGAATGCGTCGAGTTGTGCATGGACATCATCCGCGAGGAGACCAAGAACAATCTGGTCAAGTCGGCGGACGGCGTGCCCAGCCCGCGGGAGATCTGCGATGTGCTGGACGACTATGTTATCGGCCAGCAGCGTGCCAAGCGCGTGCTCTCGGTTGCCGTGCACAACCACTACAAGCGGCTCGGCCACGCCGCACGCTCGAGCGATGTGGAGCTGGCCAAGTCGAACATCCTGCTGATCGGCCCGACGGGATGTGGCAAGACGCTTCTGGCGCAGACGCTGGCGCGTATTCTCGACGTGCCCTTCACCATGGCCGATGCCACCACGCTGACCGAGGCCGGCTATGTGGGCGAGGATGTCGAGAACATCATCCTGAAGCTGCTGCAGTCGGCCGACTACAATGTCGAGCGCGCCCAGCGCGGCATTGTCTACATTGACGAAATCGATAAGATTTCGCGCAAGTCCGACAACCCTTCGATCACGCGCGATGTGTCGGGCGAGGGCGTCCAGCAGGCGCTGCTCAAGATCATCGAGGGCACGGTCGCCAA
>NZ_JBZSYN010000198.1:0-2946 GCF_058622915.1 Thermohalobaculum sp.
ACGTCGGGCGAGCCGGTGTCGCCCTGCTTCGCGGCATACTCGTTGATGAGCGCTTCCTTGCGCTCGGGCGTGATCGACATCGGGTACTCCTCTTTCTCAACTCTCGAGGTTGAACACCCGGTCCGGTTGGAACCGGCCCGCCCTGTAGGCGCCGATCGCCAGGGGCAGCCCGTCCAGGCTGGCCCAGCAACGGTCGCCATAGTCGAGGCCGGTCACCGGGACCGGAACGGCCTGCCCCTGACGGATGCGGGCCGCCGCTGCCGCCGTCACGGCCAGAGCCGGGATGTCGTCCAGCCCGGTCGCGACCGGCAGCAAATGCTCGGAGCCGCCCCTATGGCGGATTTCGTCGAGCATTTCAAAGGAAATCGCATTCCCGAGCGTAAATGGCCCGGTTTTCGTGCGGCGCAACTGCGACACATGGGCATAGCAGCCCAGGTCGTGCCCGAGGTCGCGCGCGATCGCGCGCACATAACCACCCTTGCCGCAGACCAGCTCGAACTCGGCATGGTCGGGATCGGGGCGGGCCACCAGCGCAAGCGACTCGACCCACAGCGGGCGCGGGGCGAGATCCATCTCCACTCCCTCGCGGGCGAGGTCGTAGGCGCGCTCGCCCTCGACCTTGACGGCGGAGAACTGGGGCGGGACTTGCTCGATCTCGCCGACATAGGCGTCCAGCGCCGCCGCGATAGCGGCGTCGGTGGGGCGGGCATCGGAGGCCGCGATGACTGCGCCCTCGCCGTCGTCGGTGGTGGTCGCCTGGCCAAGCCGCAGCGTGAAGCGGTAGGTCTTGAGCCCCTCCTGCACGACCGGGATGACCTTGGTGGCCTCGCCAAGCGCCACCGGCAAAACGCCCGTGCCAAGCGGGTCGAGCGTGCCGGCGTGCCCGGCCTTCCTGGCTTTGAAGGCCCAGCGCGCCTTGCCGACGACCTGCGTCGAGGTCACGCCGGACGGCTTGTCGATCACCACCCATCCGTCGACCTTGCTGCCCTTGCGCCTGCCTGCCATGCCCTGCCGTCCCCTATTCGGGGCCGACCTCTAGCGGAAGCATCGGCCGCTGGAAACCCTCAGCGCCCCTCGCGCCGCCAGGCCACCAGCAGCAGCAGGCCGACCATCAGCACCGCCAGCCAGGCCGGCATCAGCGGCGTCAGCTCAATGCCGGTCACTCGGTAGGCGTCGCGCCGATCGAGCCCGATCCAGCGGCGCGAATGGGCACGGCGGCCCTCGCCCACCATGCGAACGTCCGGCACCCCGTCCGCGAGCCACGCCACCTTGCCGCCGCTCGCCTGCACCAGCGGCTTCAGCAGGGCACCCGTGGCCAGCGGCTTGACGTACTCCGCCGGGCTCGGCGGGCCGACCGCGGCAACGGCGCTCAGCTTGCCGTCGTTGAAGCGCCACAGGCCCTCGGCGGCATGGTCCACAAGGGCCTGCCAGCGGCCGGGACCGACATGCTGATAGTCGAGCGTGCGCGCCGCGCCTCCGCCCGGCGGCGTCGCGGTCAGCGGGCCCGAGGGCTCCGCCGCCAGCGTGTGGCGCTCGACCAGCACGCGGTCGCCCTCGACATGCGCGGTCAGCGCCTCCTCCTCGAGCTCGGGCTCCTTCATCAGCCAGTAGGCGACACGGCGCAGCAGCTCGGCCTGCGGGCCACCGCCCTCGAACCCGCGGGTCCACAGCCAGAACTGGTCGGAGGCCAGCAGCGCCACGCGCCCCTTGCCCACCCGGTCGAGGATCAGCAGCGGCTTGCCGTCGTATCCCTTCATCACCACGTTGCCCGAGCGCGGCACCACATCGACCTGGCGCATCCAGCGGCCCCAGCGCGGCCCATCGGGCCCCATGCCCGCGGCCTGCTCGAGCCCGGCGGTCACCGGATGGCGGGCGCCGAGCTTGGTGACGCGAGGCAGGAAGGGCCGCTCGTAGACATTGAGCGTCGGCTCGGCCGGCAGGATGTCGTTGAGCGGCGTGCGGGCAAGGCTTTGCGGGCCCGCGAAGGCGGGGCCGGTAGAAACCAGCACGGCGCCGCCATTGCGCACATAGCGCACGATATTGGCCAGATAGGCCGAGGCCAGCACGCCGCGCCAGCGATAGCGATCGAAGATGATCAGGTCGAAGCTGTTGATCTTCTCCAGGAACAGCTCGCGCGTGGGGAAGGCGATCAGCGACAACTCGTTCACCGGGGTTCCGTCCTGCTTGGCCGGCGGGCGCAGGATGGTGAAATGGATCAGATCGACGATCGGGTCCGATTTCAGCAGGTCCCGCCAGGTGCGCCCGCCCGGATAGGGCTCGCCCGAGACCAGCAGCACGCGCAGCCGGTCGCGCACGCCCGAGACGGTGGCGATGATCCGGTTGTTGCGATCGGTCAGCTCGCCCGGACGCGGCGGCAGGCGGATATCGACCACGTTCGGCCCACCATGCCTGATGGGAACATCGATGTGGTTCACCCGACCCACCGTGAGGCTCTGGGTCGTTGGTGGCTTGCCGTCAACCGAGACCTCGACATCGACGTGGCCGACCGTCTGGCCGGCACCGTGGACGCGGGGGATGACGTTGAAGGTCACGGATTCGTCGACGATGCCGAAAGCCGGGGTCGTGGTGGCCTCCAGCGCCAGGTCGAAGCCGTCGGGGCGTCCCGCGATCAGCGCGTGCACCGGGCCGGGGAAGTCCTTGATCCGGCCCTTGTCGTGAATCTCGCCGTCGGTGAGCAGGATCGCGCCCGAAATCTGGCCCGGCGCGACGCGCGCGGCGGCCTCGTCCAGGGCGGTCAGCAGCCGCGTGCCACGGTTGCGGCCGCTGTGGTCGGGGCCGACCTCGACGACGCGCAGCTCAAGGGGGTGGGCCGGTGTCGAGAGCGCGCCGATCTCGGCCTTCAGCCGCGCTGCGGCCTTGTCGATCTGCTCGGTCCGTTGCTCCAGCGTGGTCGACTCGGACTTGTCCACCACCAGGAAGGCCACG
>NZ_JBZSYN010000199.1:0-18066 GCF_058622915.1 Thermohalobaculum sp.
CTGGCGGCGCGAATCGGCGCGCTGTTCGCCTGCCTCGCGGTCGGAGGAATTTACCTGGTGGTGGCGCTCTTCGTCCTGCTGGTGGCGCGCGTCGCCGGTCCGCCGTCGCCCGAGCTGCCCGGTCCCCCGGACCGCGGCGGGCTGGAGCAGGACGCGGTGATCGACCTGATCGCCACCTTTCTCGCCGGCGTGCGCGCCGGGCGCGAGGGGTTCGGTCGCAAGCGCAAGTAACCGGCTTTTGCGCCCAAGGCCCTGCAAGGGCTGCCGAGCGGCGGCCTAGCGCAGCCGGCCGATGGCGAATGGCGGCGCGACGCGGTGCGCGGCGAGGTAGGCGTCGAGCCGCGCCCGGTCGGGATGCTCGGGGTCGGTGCCGAGCTCCTCGGCGGCCAGCCCGCCGGTGACGAACAGGACGTCGAGCCCGAAGGCCAGCCCCCCCGCCACATCCGTGTGCACGCCGTCGCCCAAGGCGAGGATGGCGCGACGCGGAATCTCGCGGCCCGCCGTCTCGGCCAGGAGCGCCAGAGACTGCTCATAGATCGGCGCGTGCGGCTTGCCGAACCAGATCACGCGGCCGCCGGCGCGCTCATAGGCCGCGGCGATCGCCCCCGCGCAATAGAGCCGCTGCGCGCCCCGGGCGACCACCAGGTCGGGATTGGCGCACAGCAGCGGCAGATCGCGCGCGAGCCAGGCGGCCAACTCGTCGCGATAGTCCGCCGGGGTCTCGGTATGGTCGTCGCGCAGCCCGGTGCACAGGATCGCCTCGGCGTCCTCGAGCGGGGCATGCGCCAGGCCGACATCGCTCAGCATGTGCAAGTCGCGCTCGGGCCCGACATAGTGGAACTGCCGGCCGTGCGCGCCCGAGGCCACGGCGCGCTGGCAGGCCGAGCCCGAGGACATGATGCCGTCATAGGAATCCTCAGGCGCGCCCATGCGCTCGAGCATGCGCTCGACGCTGGCAGCCGGGCGCGGCGCGTTGGTCAGCAGGATCACGCGGCCGCCCCCGCGCCGGTAGGCCCTGAGCGCGGCGATGGCCGCGGGAAAGGGGCGGATGCCGTCGTGGTAGCAGCCCCAGACGTCGCACAGCAGCGCCTGGTAGGCCTCGCCGATCTCGCAGAGCGCATGGATGATTCGGGTCATTTGGCTCGCTTGCAACTCCCTTGCGCCCCCTCGCGGCAGGCGCGTCGGCGCAGACGGCCCGGATAGCGTGGCGGCGCCGGGCGGTCAACGCGATAGACGGCCCCGCCCGACGTCCGGCCCGCCCGGCGCTTGGGTCGACGTGCGCCTCATGCTAGCCTTGTCGCACAGGGCTGCAGGGCGGGGGCGAGTCCAGGGGCGAATCCAGGGAAAACGCGCCATGGTCATCCAGAGATCCGAGCAACCCGAAGCCTTCCGCGCCTTCGAGCACGAAGGCTGGGAGCTGAACAGCTCCGGCTACGCGCGCCGTTTTGGCCCCATCACGGAGCAGGCGGTGGCGCCGACGCTCGACGCGGCCGGCGTCGCGCCGGATCGGCGGCTGCTGGACCTGTGCAGCGGCCCCGGAATGCTGGCCGCGGCGGCGCGCCTGCGCGGAGCCGAGGTCGTGGGGCTCGACTTCTCCGAAGCCATGGTGGCGCTGGCGCGCAAGCGGGTGCCGGACGCCGAGTTCGTGCGCGGCGACGCCCAGCACTTGCCCTTCCCCGACGAGAGCTTCGACGCGGTGGTGTGCGGGTTCGGCATCATACATCTGCCCGATCCGGCTGCGGCGCTGGCCGAGATGCACCGGGTCCTGCGCCCACGCGGCCGGGCGGCGATCAGCGTCTGGGCACCGCCGGGGCCGGACAACGGCCTGGGGCTGATCTACGGCGCCATGCGCGCGCACGGGGACCTGAATGTCGCATTGCCGCACGGTCCCGACTTCTTCCAGTTCAGCGAGGCCCGGCGCATGGCGGAGGCGCTGAGTGCGGGCGGCTTTCGCAGGACGGGCACCCGCCTGGTGACGCAGCAGTGGCGGCTGGAGACGCCCGCCGACTTCATGCGGGGGTTCCTCGAGGGCACGGTGCGCGCACGCGCGCTCTACCTCGCGCAGTCGGCTGCCGTGCGCCGCGCCATCGAGAGCGCCGCGGTCGAGGCGCTCCAACGCTACGCGCTGGCAGGCGACGGCTATGCCGTGCCGATGCCGGCGCTGGTCGGCTGGGGCAGCCGCTGAGGCCGAGCGCCGGCGCACACAGGGAACGGGTCCGCCGACGCGAGGCCGACGGACCCGACCAGGCCGAGCGCGGCGACCCGTCCGGGGGGTGATGGTTCAGGTCGCCGCGCGGTGGCCAGGTGCGTTTACTGCCGCCAGATCGGCCGTCCGAGATAGACGTTGTTGGGGCTCGTCAGGGCACCCGCGGCAGCGCCGGCAGCCCCGCCGAGGATGGCCCCGCCCACGGCGCTCCCGCCGGTCAGGGCCGAGCCGGCGGCACCGGCCGCGGCGCCAATCGCGCCGCCGCTCACGGCGCGGTCGCCTTGCGTGACCCCGCAGCCGATCAGGGGCAGCGCGAGGGCGGCAAGAAGGATGTATGGAACTGTCTTTCGCATTTGGGACCTCCGTCTCCATTCACGACCGGGAAGGCATTGCGCGACGGGTTTCGGCTACTTGCCGGCTCGCTCGGCGCAATAGGCGACCATCTGGTGCACCTCGTTGTTGGCCTCCTTGTCGTTTGGATTCTTGGTAAGCGCTTCGTCCAGCGCCTTGAAATGGGCGGCGCTGACATGCTTGCTGTATTCGTTGTTCACACAGGTGCAGACGTTCTCGCAGTAATTCCGGCCGCGGCTCGCCGTGCACTTGGTGAGGCAGTTCTGGTACTGCTGGGCCAGGACGGGCTTGGGGATGCCCTGCGCCATCGCCAGGGTCGGCGCGGCCAGAATCATGCTGGCGATCAGGAGTTTCATTGCGCTTCCTCTCCGTTGCTCGGGTTGCTCGTCCCCCCAACTCGTGCGGCTGGCCGTGTGGCACGGCGCCGCGATCGTGGCTTTCAGCCGCGTCAGGGCGGCGGCGGGCGGCGTCCGGCCACCAGATGCGCGATCAGCGCCACGATGAACAGCACCAGGAAGATGTAGAAGAGCACCTGCGCGATGCTCGCTGCCGCCACGGCGATGCCGCCGAAGCCGAACAGCGCCGCGATGATCGCGATCACGAAGAAGACCAGCGCCCAGTAAAGCATATTCTCCCTTCCCATCGATCCGGTGGCGTGCCCAGACGGCGCGCCGCGTTCTCTCGGGGGCATAAACGCGCCGCCGGCGCGTGATGTTCCATACGGCCCCGGCTTTGCCCGCCCACAAGAACCTTGCCGCGAGCCTCACCGCGCGCGAGTCTTGCAGCGCACGGGTCTTGTAGCGCGGGGACCTTGCAGCGCGTCGTCCGGGCACATAGCTGGGAAGAAGCGCGGCGCGCGGGCCTGGCCTCCTGGCCCCGTGCGGGAGGCGCTTGCCGGGCGTGCCGGATGCCGCAAACAAGTGCCGCGCAATCGCGCGATTTCCCTCTTGACAGCGAAATGCGCTGTTCCTACTTCGGCAGCGACTGTTAGCACTCATCGGGGGCGAGTGCTAACGCCTCCGCCAGCGGAGGTCGGCCGGCCCCCAGAACAGGGTTTTTCGTCAGGTCTGGAAAACGCGAAGAAAGGGAGCGCTTCCATGAGCTTCAAGCCACTGCACGACCGCGTGCTCGTCCGCCGCATCGAGGAGGAGGAGAAGACCTCCGGCGGTCTGATCATCCCCGACACCGCCAAGGAGAAGCCGCAGACGGGCGAGGTCGTCGCCGTCGGCGAGGGTGCCCGCAAGGATTCGGGCGAGTTGATCCCCATGTCGGTCAAGGCCGGCGACACCATCCTCTTCGGCAAGTGGTCGGGCACCGAGGTCAAGCTCGACGGCACCGATTACCTGATCATGAAGGAGAGCGACATCCTCGGCATTCTCGAGGCGAAGAAGAAGGCCAAGAAGGCCGCGTGACCCTTCCGATCCGGCAACGATAGCAATCAGAACAGGAGCAGACAGCAATGGCTGCGAAGGATATCAAGTTCCACATGGACGCCCGCGACCGGCTGCTCAAGGGTGTCGACACCCTGGCCAACGCGGTCAAGGTGACGCTCGGCCCCAAGGGCCGCACGGTCGTGCTCGACAAGTCGTTCGGCGCGCCGCGCATCACCAAGGACGGCGTCACGGTGGCCAAGGAGATCGAGCTCTCCGACAAGTTCGAGAACATGGGCGCCCAGCTGGTGCGCGAGGTGGCGTCCAAGACCAATGACGAGGCCGGCGACGGCACCACCACCGCCACCGTGCTGGCCCAGGCGATCATCCGCGAGGGCATGAAGACGGTCGCCGCCGGCATGAACCCGATGGACGTCAAGCGCGGCGTCGAGAAGGCCGTCAAGAAGGTCGTCGAGAACATCCAGAAGATGTCGCGCCCGATCAACAACTCCGACGAGGTCGCCCAGGTCGGCACCATCTCGGCCAATGGCGACAAGCACATCGGCCAGCAGATCGCCGACGCCATGCAGAAGGTCGGCAACGAGGGCGTGATCACCGTCGAGGAGAACAAGGGGCTGGAGACCGAGACCGAGGTGGTCGAGGGCATGCAGTTCGACCGCGGCTATCTCTCGCCCTACTTCATCACCAATGCCGACAAGATGGTGGCCGACCTCGAGGACGCCTACATCCTGCTGCACGAGAAGAAGCTGAGCTCGCTGCAGCCGATGGTGCCGCTCTTGGAGTCGGTGATCCAGACCGGCAAGCCGCTGTTGATCATCGCCGAGGACGTCGAGGGCGAGGCGCTCGCGACCCTGGTGGTGAACAAGCTGCGCGGCGGCCTCAAGATCGCCGCCGTCAAGGCCCCGGGCTTCGGCGACCGCCGCAAGGCCATGCTGCAGGATATCGCCATCCTGACCGGCGGCCAGGTGATCTCCGAGGAGCTCGGCATGAAGCTCGAGAACGTGACCCTCGACATGCTGGGCCGTGCCAAGAAGGTGAGCATCACCAAGGACGACACCACGATCGTCGACGGCTCGGGCGAGAAGAAGGAGATCCAGGCGCGCGTCGCCCAGATCCGCGCGCAGATCGAGGAGACCACCTCGGACTATGACCGCGAGAAGCTGCAGGAGCGGCTGGCCAAGCTCGCGGGCGGCGTGGCCGTCATTCGCGTCGGCGGCGCCACCGAGACCGAGGTGAAGGAGCGCAAGGACATGGTCGACGACGCGCTCAACGCCACCCGCGCCGCGGTGCAGGAGGGCGTGGTCGCCGGCGGCGGCAGTGCGCTCGCCCACGCGGTCAAGTCGCTCGACAAGCTCAAGGGCGACAACCCCGACCAGGATGCCGGCATCCAGATCGTGCGCCGCGCCATCCAGATGCCGCTGCGCCAGATCGCCGAGAACGCCGGCCTCGACGGCGCCGTGGTCGCCGGCAAGGTGATGGAGTCGAAGGAGAGCAACTTCGGCTTCGACGCCCAGGAGGAGCGCTATGGCGACCTCCTGAAGTGGGGCATCATCGACCCGGCGAAGGTGGTGCGCATCGCGCTCGAGGACGCCTCCTCGGTTGCGGGCCTGCTCATCACCACCGAGGCGATGGTCGCCGAGAAGCCCGAGCCGAAGGGCCAGGGCGCGGGCGCAGGCGCCGGCGGCGGCATGCCCGACATGGGCGGCATGATGTAACAGCGGCATCAGCCGCGAGCCTTCGGGCCGCCCCTCCCCGGGGCGGCCCTTTTTATTTGTCGCCCGCCCGCCGGGCCGCTGTGCACAATGCACAAACGCCTAACATATTGATATAAATAGATTATAAAAATCCCTCCCGGCGACGGCGCGCCGCCGCTCGCACTCGTTGCGTCACGCCCCGACTTGACCGGGGCATCCGGGCTCCGCACCTTGGGCGGCAGCCCGGCATCGCCGGCCGCGCACGGATCGAGGGACAGGCCGAGGCAAGGCCCATGCAGAAGCTGCCCGAGGAGACCGACCTCGATGCGCTGCTCGAGCGCATTGCCGCGCGCGCCCGGCCGCGCGCCGCCGAGGGCAAGGTGGCCGACTACATCCCCGCGCTCGCCCGGGTCGCGCCCGACAAGTTCGCCCTCGCCCTGGTCACGGCCGACGGCCGCGCTTATGCCACCGGCGACGCCGAGGAGCCGTTCTCGATCCAGTCGATCTCCAAGCTGTTCCTCCTGGCGCTGGCCATGGAGTGGATCGGCGAGCCGCTGTGGAGCCGCGTCAGCCGCGAGCCGTCGGGCATGCGCTTCAACTCGCTGATCCAGCTCGAGACCGAACGCGGCGTCCCGCGCAACCCCTTCATCAACGCCGGCGCCATCGTGGTGACCGACGCGCTGATCGAGCGGCGCTGGAACCTGGAGACCTCGTTTCGCAACCAGATGCGGCTGATGGCCGGCAACCCCGAGCTGCACTACGACGACGAGGTGTTCCGCTCCGAGCGCGAGCACGGCAACCTGAACCGGGCCATCGCCTTCGTGCTCAAGGCCTACGACAACCTCTCGGGCGACCCGATGGCCGTGGCCAATGCGTATTTCCGCGCCTGCTCCATAGCCATGTCGGCGCTCGACCTCGCCCGCGCGGCGCTGTTCCTCGTCGCGCCGCAGCAAATCGAGGCGGCGGTGGCGTCGGGCCGCAACGCCCGCCACCTGAGGGCACTGATGAGCACCTGCGGGCTCTACGACCAGTCCGGCGAGTTCGCCTGGCGCGTCGGCCTGCCCGGCAAGAGCGGGGTGGGCGGCGGCATCCTGGCGGTGAAGCCGGGCGCGTTCGCCGCCTGCGCCTGGTCGCCGCCGCTCGACCGCTACGGCAACTCGGTCGCCGCCCAGGCGGCGCTCGAGGAGCTGGCCCGCGCCCTCGCAAGCCCGGCTTGATCCGGCCCGACTGGCGCGCGCCCCCGACTCGCGCTATCGCTTGGGGCGAAGCCTTCCCGGACCACGGAGGAGAAGATGCCCGAGGACGCCCCGCGGCTGACCAACGCCCAGACCCGCGACATCGAGGCGCTGCTGCACCCCTACACCAACGTCGCCCAGCACCGCCGCGTCGGCCCCCACCTGATCGAGCGCGGCGAGGGGATCTATGTCTACGACGCCGAGGGGCGCAGGCTGATCGAGGGGCTGGCCGGGCTGTGGTGCGCCGGCCTGGGTTTTGGCGACCGCGAGCTGGTCGAGGCGGCCAAGGAGCAGATGGACCGGCTGCCCTACTACCACCTGTTCGCCGGCCGCAGCTACGAGCCGGCGATCGAGCTGGCCGAGAAGATCAAGGAACTCTACCCGCTGCCCATGGCGCGGGTGATCTATTCGTGCTCGGGCTCGGAGGCGAACGACACCCAGGTCAAGCTCGCCTGGTACATGAACAACGCGCTCGGCCGCACGGAGAAGAAGAAGATCATCAGCCGCAAGCGCGCCTATCACGGGGTGACGCTGGTGGCCGCCTCGATGACCGGGCTGCCGCTCAACCACAACTCGTTCGACATCCCCTTCCCCTTCGTCAGGCACGCCGCGACGCCGCATTACTGGCGCGAGCACGCGCCGGGCGAGACGGAGGACGAGTTCACCGACCGGCTGGTGCGCGAGCTGGAGGAGCTGATCCTCGCCGAGGGCCCCGACACCATCGCCGCCATGATCGCCGAGACGGTGATGGGCGCGGGCGGGGTGATCGTGCCGCCAGCGGGCTACTTCGCCAAGGTCTCGGCACTCTTGAAGAAATACGACATCCTGCTGATCGACGACGAGGTGATCTGCGGCTTCGGCCGCACCGGCAACTGGTTCGGCGCCGAGACATTCGGGATGCAGGCGACCTCGGTCTCCATGGCCAAGCAGCTCACCTCGGCCTTTGTGCCGCTCTCGGCGGTGGCGATGAACGCCGAGATGGCCGAGGCGATCGAGGCCGAGGCCTCGCGGCTGCCGGGCCTGGGCCACGGCTTCACCTATGGCGGCCACCCGCTGGCCTGCGCCGTTGGCGTGAAGACGCTCGAGATCTACCAGCGCCGCGACATCCTCGGCCACGTGCGGAAGATGGCGCCGACGTTCCAGGACGGCCTGCGCCGCTTCGCCGGGCACCCGCTGGTGGGCGAGGCCCGCGGCGTCGGGCTGATGGGGGCGCTGGAGCTCTCTCCGGATCCCGCGAATCGCGGCACCTTCGAGCAATGGGGCAAGGTGGGCGGCCGCTTCGCCGCCGAGATGCTGGCGCGCGGCGTGATCGTGCGCAACATGGGCGACATCATCGGCTTCTGCCCGCCCATGGTGATCACGGCCGACCAGATCGAGGAGATGCTGGCCCCGGTCGGCCCGGCGCTCGACGCCACGCTGGACTGGGCGCGCAAGGAGGGGCACCTCGGGTGAGCGCGACAGCCGCGGAGACGGCAGAAGGGGCGACCGGGGGGGCGGCACAAGCGGCGGCAGGAGCGGCCGCGGGCGCGCTCGACAACCCGTCGCGCGGCATCGGCCTCAAGATCGCCTCGGTCGCCGTCTTCATGACCATGTCCACCTGCATCAAGGTGGTCTCGCTGCATGTGCCGCCGGGCGAGGTGGTGTTCTTCCGCTCGGCCTTCGCGGTGCCGGTGATCCTGGGCTGGCTGATCTGGCGCGGCCAGCTCGCGCGCGGGCTCGTCACGCAGCATCCGCTGGGCCATCTGTGGCGCGGGCTGGTGGGGGCCTCGGCGATGGGGCTCTCCTTCACCGCGCTGGGCTTGCTGCCGCTGCCCGAGGTCACGGCGATCGGCTATGCCTCGCCGCTCATGGTCACCGTCTTCGCCGCCATGTTTCTGGGCGAGCGCATCCGCGCCTACCGGCTCAGCGCGGTGGCGCTGGGGCTGGTGGGCGTGGTGATCGTGCTCTATCCGCGGCTTTCGGCGGTCTCGCTCGAGGGCGCCACCAGCGCCAAGAGCGTGGGCGCGATGGCGATGCTGATGGCCGCCGTGTTCATGGCGCTGGCCACCGTCTTCGTGCGCAAGCTGGTGCAGACCGAGACCACCGCCGCGATCGTGTTCTACTTCTCGCTGACCTGCACGGTGCTCTCGCTTCTCACCGTGCCCCTGGGCTGGGTGGCGCCGACTTTCTGGGAGGCGGTGCTGCTGGTCGCCGCGGGGCTCCTGGGCGGCTTCGCGCAGATCCTGCTGACCACGAGCTACCGCTACGCGGAGACGGCAGTGATCGCGCCCTTCGAATACACCTCGATCCTGCTGGCCCTGGCGATCGGCTACTCGCTGTTCGGCGAGGTGCCGACCCGGCCGATGCTGATCGGCGCGGCGCTGGTGATGACCGCGGGGCTGATCATCATCTGGCGCGAGCGCCAGCTCGGGCTCGAGCGCGGCCGCGCCCGCAGGGTGATGACGCCGCAGGGGTGAGGCCGACCAGAAAACGGTCCAGTGGACCGTTTTCCGGCCGAACGCACGCGCCTTAGGCGCGGGCCGGACCGAGCGGGAACAGAAACCGCTCCAGTGGACCGTTTTCCGGCCGAACGCACGCGCCTTAGGCGCAGGCCGGACCGAGGCGGATTGGCAAACGCCCGACCGGTGTGCGACCCGATCCGCGAGTCCCGCTGCCCCGGACCTGATCCGGGGCCTCCTGACACCTCGTCGCAGCCCGGCGGGAGAAACCGGAACGGCCCCCGGACAGCCCCGCTTGACCTCGCGCCCCCCCTGCCGCAGTGATGGCGCCCATGCGCGTCTACAAGATCCTGACCGAGGCCGAGGTATCAGCGCTGCGCCGCGACACCGTGTTCGCCGGCTCCGCCGACGACCTCAGGGACGGATTCGTCCACCTCTCGGCCGGGCACCAGGTTTCCGGCACGGCCGAGCGGCATTTCGCCGGGCAGCAGGGCCTGTGGCTCGCGGCGCTCGAGGCCGAGCGGCTGGGCGACGACCTCAAATGGGAGGTCTCGCGCGGCGGGGCGCGCTTTCCCCATCTCTACCGGCCGATCCGGCTCGCGGACCTGGCCTGGGTGCGGCCGCTGCAATACGAGCCGGACGGGAGCGTCCGCTTCTCTCAGGAGGTCGGCCCGTGAGGCTGCTCGAGCGGGCGGGGCTGCGGGCGCTGCACTGCCTCGACCCCGAGACCGCGCACGCGCTGGCGCTGAAGGCGCTTGCGGCGGGGCTGGGACCGCGGGGCGGCCCGGTGACCTCGGCGCGGCTGGCCTGCGAGGTCGCCGGGCTCAGGCTGCCCAACCCGGTGGGCATCGCCGCCGGCTTCGACAAGAACGCCCGGGTCCTGCGCGCGGCGCTGGCGGCGGGGCCGGGCTTCGTCGAGGTCGGCGCGGTGACGCCCCGGGCCCAGCCGGGCAACCCGCGCCCGCGCCTGTTCCGCCTGCCCGAGGACGGCGCGGTGATCAACCGCTTCGGCTTCAACAACGACGGCATGGAGGCGGTGGGCCGGCGCCTGCGCGCCGCGCGGGCGGCGGGCCCCGGGGCCGGCCCGGTCGGCGTCAATCTCGGCGCCAACAAGGACTCGGCGGACCGGGCGGGCGACTTCGTCGCGGTGCTGCGCCATCTGTGGGATGCGGCGGACTTCTTCACCGTGAACGTCTCCTCGCCCAACACCGAGCGGCTGCGCGAGCTGCAGGGGCGCGCGGCGCTCGACGCCCTGCTCGGCCGGGTGATGGCGGCCGCGGGCGAGCTGGGCGGCGCCAGGCCCGTCTTCCTCAAGATCGCGCCGGACCTCTCCGATGCCGAGCTTGGCGATATCGCCGGGCTGGCCGTGGCGCACCGGCTCCGCGGCATCGTCGCGACCAACACCACGCTGGCGCGCGCGGGCCTGATGAGCCCGCACGCGGCCGAGGCCGGGGGCCTGAGCGGCCGGCCGCTGGCCGCGCGGGCGACGGAGGTGCTGCGCACGCTGCGGCGGCTCAGCGGGGGCGAGCTGGCGCTGATCGGCGTGGGCGGCATCGGTTCGGCCGAGGATGCCTATGCCCGCATCCGCGCCGGCGCCAGCGCGGTGCAGCTCTACACCGCCATGGTCTATGAGGGCATCAGCCTGCCCGGGCGCATCGCCCGCGGGCTCGACCGGCTCATGGCCCGCGACGGCTTCGCCCACGTCGCCGAGGCCGTGGGGGCCGACGCGCCGGTCTGAGGCTGGCCGCTTGTCCCGACCCCCAGCCGGGACCTCATCCTCGTTCGGCGCGGCGCTCAGGCCCCGGCGCGAGACCGGGACAGGGTCCTCCTCGCCAGGGGCGTTAACCATAAAATCCGCTCACAGCATGTTTTATTTGAAATCAATGGCTTAGCTATGTGTCCACGTGTGGACACGCCTGCGGGGCGCTCACGCCGGCCCGGCGCGGGCCTCGAGCGCGGGGTAGGCCAGGGCCAGTGTCAGCGCCCTCAGCAACATCCAGATCCACATCGCCGCCCACAGCCCGTGATTGCCCAGCGTCTGGGTCATCACCCAGCCCAGCGGGAAGAACAGCCCCGAGGCGACGATCATGGCATTGCGCATCGCCGGGCCGGCGGTGGCGCCGATGAAGACCCCGTCGAACTGGTAGGCCAGCACCGCCACCAGCGGCATGCAGGTGGCCCATAGCGCGTGCGCCTGGGCCGCCGCGCGCACCGCGGCGATATTGGTGAAGAGGTGGATCACCGGCTCGGCCAGGGCGGTGAAGACGGCCGAGATCAGCGCCGCCAGCACCAGCGCCGAGAGCGAGCTGACCAGCACGGCCCGGCGCAGCCGCGCCCGGCTGCGCGCGCCGAGCGACTGCCCGACCAGGGCCTCGGCGGCCATGGCGAAACCGTCGAGCCCGTTCGAGGCCAGGAACACGAACTGCAGCAGGATCCCGTTCGCCGCCAGGATCACGTCGCCCTGGATCGAGCCCAGCCGCGTCATCCAGGCGAAGCTGCCCGTCAGCAGCAGCGTGCGGATCATGATGTCGCGGTTGAGCGCCATGACCTGGGCCAGCTCCGGCCCGCGCAGGATGCGGCCCCACTCCAGCCGCCAGTCGTCGGGCATGACCTGCGCCGCGCGCGCCCGCATCCGCCACAGTCCGAAGCCGAGCCCGGTGAAGGCCGCGATCAGCGTGCCCAGTGCCACGCCGGCCACGCCCCAGCCCAGCACCAGCACGAAGAACAGGTTGAGCGCGATATTGGTGATCGAGGTCACCGCCTGCATCTCGAACAGCCGCCGCGTCTGCCCCTGGCCTGCGAACCAGCCCATCAGCGCGTAGTTCATCAGCTCGGCCGGGGCGCCCCAGATGCGGATGTCGATATAGGTCGCGGCCAGCGCCTTGGCCTCGGCGCTGCCCGCGAACAGCGAAAGCACGCCCGCGCGCAGCGGCAGCTTGAAGGCGATCAACGCGACGGAGACGGCCAGCGCGATCACGCCGGCGCGGATCAGCGTGTTCAGGACGCGCCGCCCGTCGCCGGCGCCGAGCGCCTGTGCCGTCAGCCCCGAGACCCCCATCTGCAGGAAGTTGAACACGACGAACATAAGCTGGATGACCGCCGCGCCCAGCGCCACCGCCGCGAGGTAGCTGGCCTCGCCGAGGTTTCCGATCACCGCCGTGTCGATCGCCCCCTGCAGCGGGATCATGGCGTTCGAGAGCACCACCGGCAGCGCGATGGCGGCGACCCGGAGATAGGTGATCTCGCGGATGTCCTCTACTCTTTGAGCGTCGGTCATTGGCGGGCCGGCGGGAAGCTGCTTGGGACCGCGGACGCTAATGCGGCCGCGCGGCGATTTCCAGCGCCCCGGCTGCCTGCGTCAGCGCGCCCATTGCGCGCCCCGGCGCCAGCGGCTAAAGCTGCGGACCTCACCCCGCCGCCATGACCCGAGGCCGATGCCACAGACCGCGCACCGCACCGTCGTCCTGATGATCCTCGATGGCTGGGGGCTCTCGGAGAGCGCGGAGGGCAACGCGCCGCGCCTGGCCGAAACCCCGAACTTCGACCGCATCTGGGCCGAGTGGCCGCACGCCACGCTCTCGGCCAGCGGCGAGGACGTGGGCGTGCCTGCGGGCCAGATCGGCAACTCCGAGGTCGGGCACACCAATATCGGCGCGGGCCGCGTGGTGCTGATGGACCTGGTCAAGATCGACCGCGCCATCGAGGCGGGCGAGTTCGAGGCCAACTCAGCGCTCGACGCCTTCGCGACCAGGCTGCGTGAGTCGGGTGGCACCGCGCATGTCATGGGGCTCGCCAGCCCCGGCGGCGTGCACTCGCACCAGCGCCACATGGCCGCCGCCGCGAAGATCCTGGCCGGGCGCGGCCTCGCCGTGAAGCTGCATCTCTTCCTCGACGGGCGCGACGTGGGTCCGAAGTCGGCCCGCGAGCAGGTCGCCGCGCTGCTCGACGATGTGGGCGAGGCGGCCACGCCGGCGACCGTGATCGGCCGCTTCTACGCCATGGACCGCGATCGCCGCTGGGACCGGGTCGAGGCATCCTTCCGCGCCATCGCCGCGGCCGAGGGAGAGAAGGCCGACACGCCCGATGCCGCCATCGCGGCCGCCTATGCCCGCGACGAGACCGACGAATTCGTCAGCCCCACGGTGATCGGCGATTATGCCGGCATGGCAGACGGCGACGGGGTCTTCTGCATCAACTTCCGCGCCGACCGGGTGCGCGAGACCCTGGGCGCCCTGCTCGATCCCGGGTTCGACGCCTTCGACGTCTCGGCGCGGCCCCGCTTCGCGGCGGCGCTGGGCATGGCGCAGTACTCGGAGCGGCTCGGCGAGCTGATGGAGGTGATGTTCCCGGCCGAGGAGATCCGCAACACTCTGGGCCGCTGGGTCTCGCAGCACGGCAAGCGCCAGTACCGGCTGGCCGAGACCGAGAAGTACCCCCACGTCACCTATTTCCTGAACGGAGGGATCGAGACGCCCGACCCCGGCGAGGACCGCTACATGGCCCAGAGCCCGAAGGTCAGGACATACGACCTGCAGCCGGAGATGGCGGCGGGCGAGGTGACCGAGCGGCTGGTCGCCGCCATCCGCGACGGATACGAGCTGATCGTGGTGAACTATGCCAACCCGGACATGGTTGGCCATACCGGCTCGCTCGATGCGGCCGTGGCCGCCTGCGAGGCAGTGGACCGCGGCCTCGGCGCGGCGCTGGAGGCGTTGCGCGAGAGAGGCGGCGCGATGATCGTCACAGCGGACCACGGCAACTGCGAGACCATGATCGACCCGGAAACGGGCGGCCCGCACACGGCGCACACCACCAACCCCGTGCCGGTGGTCCTGGTCGAGGAGGGCGCGGCAGCGCGCGAGCGCCGTGTCGCGGACGGCCGGCTGGCCGACCTGGCGCCGACGCTGCTGGCGCTGATGGGCCTGCCGCGCCCGCCCGAGATGACCGGGCGTGTGCTGTTCGAGACATGAGAGGCACACGGTGCGCAAGATGCGGCCCACTCCCTTTGCGTCGGGCGACGATCGGGGGTAGTCAGAGGCTTCGGAACGCGCTCTATGTTGAGGCGGCGGCCGCCGCAGCGGCCGATGGAATCGACCCGGCCTGAAAACCGGACAAGCACGCGAGGCAAGCGGATGATGCGCAAGACGATGGTGGCCCTCCTGGCAGGCGTGGCGCTGGGCGCGACGCTGCCGCAGGTCGTGACCTCGACGGCGGCACAACAGACAAAGCAGGAGGACTCGGCGCGCACGACCTACAAATATCTCGACCTCTTCGGCAACGTCTTCGAGCGCGTGCGCGCGGCCTATGTCGACCCGGTCAACGAGAAGAAGCTGATCGAGGCGGCGATCAACGGCATGCTTGCCTCGCTCGACCCGCACTCGGTCTACCTGCCGCCGAACTCGTATAAGGACATGCGCGAGCAGACCAAGGGCGAGTTCGGCGGCCTCGGAATCGAGGTCACCATGGAGAACGGCTTCGTCAAGGTCGTGGCGCCGATCGACGGCACGCCGGCAGCCAAGGCCGGGCTGAAGCCGGGCGACTTCATCACCCACATCGACGGCGAGTCGGTGCTGGGCATGACGCTGTCGGAGGCGGTGGACAAGATGCGCGGGCCGGTCGGCTCGGAGATCACCGTCACCGTCAGCCGCAAGGGGGCGGAGAAACCCTTCGACGTCAAGCTGGTGCGCGACGTGATCGAGATCCGCGCCGTGCGCGGCCGTGTCGAGGGTGATGTCGGCATCCTGCGCATCACCTCGTTCAGCGAAAAGACCGAGGACAACCTCAAGGAGGAGATCGCCAAGATCAAAAAGCAGATCGGTCCCGACAACGTGCGCGGTTACGTGATCGACCTGCGCAACAATCCGGGCGGGCTGCTGAACGAAGCGATCGCGGTGGCGGACTCCTTCCTCAACAAGGGCGAGATCGTCTCGACGCGCGGGCGCAACCTCAGCGAGGCCGAGCGATTCAACGCCAAGCCCGGCGACCTCGCCGACGGCAAGCCAATCGTGGTGCTGATCAACGGCGGCTCGGCCTCGGCCTCCGAGATCGTGGCCGGCGCGCTGCAGGACCAGCGCCGGGCGATCCTGGTCGGCACCAAGAGCTTCGGCAAGGGCTCGGTGCAGACGGTGATGCGGCTTGGCAACATGGGCGCGCTGAAGCTGACCACGGCGCGTTACTACACGCCCTCGGGCCGCTCGATCCAGGCGCTGGGCATCGAGCCCGACATCGTGGTCGAGCAGCGCCAGCTCGCCGAGAACGCCACCCAGCCGCCCGTGGTCCCGCTTCCCTCCGAGGCCACCCTGCCCGGCAGCCTCAAGAACAACCTGAGCCCGGAGGAGAAGCGCGTGCTGAAGCAGGAGCACGCCCGCCACGAGGCGATCGTCAAGCTGCGCAAGCAGGACTTCCAGATGGCCTACGCGCTCGACCTGCTCACCGGGCTGGCGCTCTACGACCACACTGCCAAGTGAGGCGACCGCCCCGCCGCCGGTCCGGCTGGCGGCGGGGCAGCGGATCCTGCGAGCCACGCCGGAAAGGACGTCGCGCAGCGCATGGCCGAGAAGCCCGCACTTTCCGGCCCGGGCGGTTCCGCCCCCCGGGACCGCAACCCGCAGACCCTTCCCTATCGGCCCTGCGTGGGCCTGGTGATCCTGGATTCCAGGCGCCGCGTCTTCGCCGGACGCCGCGTCGACATCAGCCTTGACGGCTGGCAGATGCCGCAAGGCGGGATCGACCCGGGCGAAACCCCGCGCGAGGCCGCGCTCAGGGAGCTGCGCGAGGAGACCGGGATCTCGTCCGACAAGGCGGAAATCCTGCGCGAGAGCGGCGCGTGGCTCAGCTATGACCTGCCGCGCTACCTGGTGCCGAAGGTCTGGGGCGGGCGCTACCGCGGCCAGACCCAGCGCTGGTTCGCGCTCGCCTTCCACGGCACCGACGCGGATATCGACCTCGACGTGCACCAGCGGGAGTTCGAGCGCTGGAAATGGATGGACCGGGACACGCTTCTGGCGCGGATCGTGCCGTTCAAGCGCGACACCTATTTACGCGTCTTCGCGGAATTCGACGACCTGCTGTGACGCGCCTGGAATCGCCAGGGGCGCACCGTTCGGCGCGCCCCTGCTCTCCCTCGTTCCGGCTTTTTCCCGCCCGGAGTCCGGCCGGCGCCGCTTGTCAGTCGTGCCGCTAACCGTGCACCTGGCCGATCAGCGCCTTGTAGTCGTTGACCTTCTGCAGGGCCGCCTGCTTGCGCGCATCGGACGCCCGCTCGAGCGCCTCCTCGGCGCTCTTGAGGTTCTGCTCCATCAGCTCGCGGGTCGCCTCGTCCTTCTCGACCGCCTCGTCGGCAAGCACGGAGACGGTGTCCCGCGCGATCTCGACGAAACCGCCCGAGACGAAATAGATCTGCTCCGAGCTGCCATCGCGCACCGTGACATAGCCGGGCCTCAGGCTGGTGACGAAGGGGGCGTGGCTCACCATCGCGGTGAGGTCGCCCTCCATGCCGGGTATGGTGACCGCGTCCGCCTCGCGCGAGGCGAGCCTGCGCTCGGGACTGACCAGCTCGAAGTTCAGCTTGTCGGACATGTCATTCCTCACTGCCCGTCTTTCCCGCGACGGCCGCGTCGAACATGTGGATAGCGCGCTCGAACTTGTCCCGGCAGCCCGGATTGCAAAAGCCGATCACATGGCCGCGATAGCGGGTCAGGCTGTCGGCCGCCACCGGTCGACCGGACCAGGGACAGATCTGGTTGATGCAGTCGGCAAGGTCGAGCGCAGCGGCCGTCAGCATGGTCAGGCCGCCTCCGCCGCCATCCGCTCGGCCTTCTCCTGCGCCTCGTCGATGTCGCCGACCATGTAGAACGCGCCCTCGGGCAGGTGGTCGAACTCGCCGTTCGCCAGCCGCTTGAAGCCGTCCACGGTCTTGTCGACCGAGACGTACTTGCCCTCGGTCCCGGTGAAGACCTCGGCGACGAAGAAGGGCTGGCTGAGGAAGCGCTGGATCTTGCGCGCCCGCGCCACCGTCAGCTTGTCCTCCTCGGAGAGCTCGTCCATGCCCAGGATGGCGATGATGTCCTGCAGCGACTTGTAGCGCTGCAGGATGCCCTGCACCTGGCGCGCCACGTCGTAGTGCTCCTGGCCGATGATCGCGGGCTCGAGCACCCGCGAGGTGGAGTCGAGCGGGTCCACGGCCGGGTAGATGCCGAGCTCGGCGATCTGGCGCGAGAGCACGGTCGTCGCGTCGAGATGCGCAAACGAGGTCGCCGGCGCGGGGTCGGTCAGGTCGTCGGCCGGCACGTAGATCGCCTGGACGCTCGTGATCGAGCCGCGCTTGGTCGAGGTGATGCGCTCCTGCAGCACGCCCATGTCGGTGGCCAGCGTGGGCTGGTAGCCCACCGCCGAGGGGATGCGGCCGAGAAGCGCGGAGACCTCCGAGCCCGCCTGGGTGAAGCGGAAGATGTTGTCGATGAAGAACAGCACGTCGGTGCCGGTCTCGTCGCGGAACTGCTCGGCCAGCGTCAGGCCGGTGAGGCCGACCCGGGCCCGCGCGCCCGGGGGCTCGTTCATCTGGCCGTAGACCAGGGCCACCTTCGACTCGGAAATGTTGTCGAGGTTGATGACCTTGCTCTCGATCATCTCGTGGTAGAGGTCGTTGCCCTCACGGGTGCGCTCGCCCACCCCGGCGAACACCGAATAGCCGCCGTGGCCGCGGGCGATGTTGTTGATCAGCTCCATGATCAGCACGGTCTTGCCCACGCC
>NZ_JBZSYN010000200.1:0-19576 GCF_058622915.1 Thermohalobaculum sp.
CTTCGCCGACGAGGGCCGGCCCTGGAGCGGGCCGGAGCTGCTGGCGCTTTTGAGCGAGCCCGGCATCGGGCTCAGGCTGGCCCATCACGAGCGCCACGCCGCGGGCGAGGGCCTGGCGCCGGCTGGCTTCGCGCTCTACCGCGTGGCGGCCGACGAGGCCGAGCTTCTGACCGTCTCGGTGGTGCCCGAGGCGCGGCGCGCCGGGCTGGGCCGGGCATTGGTCGCCGCCTGCGAGGCCGGGGCCCGGGCCGCCGGGGCGCGCAGGCTCTACCTCGAGGTCGGCGCCGCCAACGCGGCCGCCCGGGCGCTCTATGCGGCCGCAGGCTATTCGCAAGTCGGCCGGCGCAAGGGCTATTACCAGCGCCCCGACGGCAGCCGCGACGACGCGCTGGTGCTGGCGAGCGAGCTGTGACGCCGAATGCTTGCCGAAGGCGCGGCCCGGGAGTAACACTCGCCGCCATGACGTACCGGATGCGCCTCGTGATCCTGGCCGACCGTGCCCGCCTGCCCTGGCGCTTCCATGCGCGCCGGGCCAGCGTCATGCTCGAGGGCTGAGCCCCGACGGGCGCCGCGTCGCGCCGCTTTGCTCGCCCTGGCGATACGCCGAAGGACAGACCCCCGGAGATTCCGAAAATGACCGCGCCGAAGACACTCTATGACAAGATATGGGACGCCCACCTGGTCGACGAGGCCGAGGACGGCACCTGCCTGCTCTACATCGATCGCCACCTAGTGCACGAGGTCACCAGCCCGCAGGCCTTCGAGGGGCTGAGGATGACCGGCCGCATTGTGCGCCACCCCGAGGCGGTGCTCGCCGTGCCCGACCACAACGTGCCGACCAGCGTGGATCGCGCCGAGAGCATCGAGGACGAGCAGTCGCGCATCCAGGTCGAGACCCTGCGCAAGAACGCGAAGGACTTCGGCGTCGAGATCTTCGACGTCGCCGATGTGCGCCAGGGCATCGTGCACATCATCGGCCCCGAGCAGGGGCTGACCCAGCCCGGCATGACCATCGTGTGCGGCGACAGCCACACCGCGACCCACGGCGCCTTCGGCGCGCTGGCCTTCGGCATCGGCACCTCGGAGGTCGAGCACGTGCTGGCGACGCAGACGCTGGTCACGGCCAAGTCGAAGAACATGAAGGTCGAGGTGACCGGCACATTGCCGCTGGGGGTCACCGCCAAGGACATCACGCTCTCGGTCATCGGCCATACCGGCACGGCGGGCGGCACCGGCCACGTCATCGAGTATTGCGGCGAGGCGATCCGCGCCCTCTCGATGGAGGGGCGCATGACCGTGTGCAACATGGCGATCGAGGGCGGCGCGCGCGCCGGGCTGATCGCACCGGACGAGACCACCCTCGCTTATCTCAAGGGTCGCCCGAAGGCGCCTCAGGGCAAGCTGTGGGACACCGCGGTGGACTACTGGCGCTCGCTCGGCACGGACGAGGGCGCCCGGTTCGACAAGGTGGTGACGCTGAAGGCCGAGGACATTGCGCCGGTGGTCACCTGGGGCACCAGCCCCGAGCAGGTGCTGCCGATCACCGGGCGCGTGCCCGACCCCGCGGCGATGAGCGACCCCTCGAAGCAGGCGGCGGCGCGGCGCGCGCTCGACTACATGGGGCTCGAGCCCGGCACGCCGCTCTCGCAGATCGCGGTGGACACGGTCTTCATCGGCTCGTGCACCAATGCGCGCATCGAGGACCTGCGCGAGGTGGCCAGGCTGGTCAAGGGCAAGCGGGTCAAGGAGGGGATCCGGGCCATGGTGGTGCCGGGCTCGGGCCTGGTGCGCGCCCAGGCCGAGGAGGAGGGCCTGGCCGAGATCCTCAAGCAGGCCGGCTTCGACTGGCGCATGGCGGGCTGCTCCATGTGCCTGGGCATGAACCCCGACCAGCTCAGCCCGGGCGAGCGCTGCGCCTCGACCTCGAACCGCAATTTCGAGGGGCGCCAGGGCCGCGGCGGCCGCACGCATCTGTTGAGCCCCGCCATGGCCGCGGCGGCCGCGATCACCGGCCACCTCACGGACGTGCGCGAGCTGCTGTGAGGGCGGCGCTGCCGGAGAGGCGGCGCGGCGCGCCGCCTCGGGATTTGCCTCCCGTCCTCGCCCATCCGGGCTGCGGGCGGGGCGTGTCAGGGAACCGGGGCGGGCGGCCCCGAAGGAGATCGCACCGATGGAGAAATTCGACAAGCTGACCGGCGTCGCAGCACCCCTGCCGATGATCAATGTCGACACCGACATGATCATTCCCAAGCAGTTCCTCAAAACTATCAAGCGCTCGGGACTGGGCGAGGCGCTGTTCTTCGAGATGCGCTATTGCGACGACGGCAGCGAAAACCCGGACTTCGTGCTGAACAAGCCGGCCTACCGCAATGCCAAGATGGTCGTGGCGGGCGAGAATTTCGGCTGCGGCTCGAGCCGCGAGCACGCGCCCTGGGCGCTGCTCGACTTTGGCATCCGCTGCGTGGTGGCGCCGAGCTTCGCCGACATCTTCTACAACAACTGCTTCAAGAACGGCATCCTGCCGATCAAGCTGCCGCAAGAGGACGTGGACAAGCTGATGGAGGACGCCGAGCGCGGCGCCAACGCCACCATCACCGTCGATCTCGAGAACCAGACCATCACCGGCCCCGATGGCGGCGAGATTCGCTTCGAGGTCGAGCCGTTCCGCAAGCACTGCCTGTTGAATGGGCTCGACGACATCGCGCTGACGCTTGAGAAAGAGAGCCGGATCGAGCGGTTCGAGAAGGCCTACGATGGCCGCTTTCCCTGGCTGAGCGCGCCGGCCGGGTGAGGGCGGCGGCGGCACTGGTCCTTGCACTCGGGCTCGCCCTGGCCGGGCGGGCCGGGGCCGCCGAGCCCTGGCAGACGCGGGCGCCCGAAAGCATCCGGGTCGCCGTCTTCAACGCGGCGCTGTCGCGGCGCGGTGCTGGGCTGCTGGCGGCCGAGATGGCCAAGGGCAGCGCGCAGGTCGCGGCGGTGGCCGAGATCGTGCTGCGGGTGCGGCCCGACATCCTGGTGCTGCTCGAGGTCGACCGCGACCCCGCGCACCTGGCGCTGAGCCGCTTCGCCGAGCGGCTGCGCGCCGGGGCCGGGGGGCTGGCGGGGCTCGATTATCCGTTCCTCTATCAGGGGCCGGTGAACACCGGCGTGCCCTCGGGCCACGACCTCAATGGCGACGGGCGGCGCGGCGGGCCACAGGACGCCTTCGGCTACGGCGTCTTCCCCGGCCAGTACGGCATGGCGGTGCTGAGCCGCTTGCCGATCGACCATGCCGGGATCCGCAGCTTCCGCAAATTCCGCTGGGCGGACCTGCCCGGTGCCGACCGGCCGGTGAAGCCGGACGGGGCGCCCTATTATCCGGACGCGGTCTGGCGGGCGCTGAGGCTGAGCTCGAAGAGCCTTTGGGACGTGCCGGTGACGCTGCCGGGCGGTGCAGTGCTGCATGTCGTGGCAAGCCACCCGACGCCGCCGGTCTTCGACGGCCCGGAGGACCGCAACGGGCGGCGCAATGCCGACGAGATCCGGCTCGTGAGAGGGCTGGTCGACGGCGCCGGCTGGATCGTCGACGACAACGGGCGCAGCGGCGGGCTCGGCCCGGGCGCGGCCTTCGTCGTGCTGGGCGACCTCAATGCCGATCCTGTCGACGGCGCGGCGCGGCGCGGGGCCATCCGGGCGCTGCTCGCCGATCCGCGGCTCCAGGACCCGCGCCCGGCGAGCGCCGGGGCCGAGGCCGCCTCGGTGGCGCAGGGCGGGGCTAACCGGACCCAGGCGGGCCCGGCGGCGCTGGATACGGCCGACTGGGCCGACACGCCGGGGCCAGGCAACCTGCGGGTGGATTACGTGCTGCCCTCGGCGGGACTGGAGGTCACCGGGGCAGGGGTGTTCTGGCCGCCGCCCGGCGACCCGCTGGCCCGGCTGGTGGCGGGCGGGCGCAATCCCGCGAGCTCGTACCACCGGCTCGTTTGGGTGGATATCGTGCCGCCGGCGCAGTGAGCGACCCGGCGCGATGCGACGTGGCGCATGCCATCTCGCGCCGACTGGACCCCATCATCGGACATACCGTTGCCCCGGCCCCCGAGCCGGGGGCTTTCTGCGACGGCCGCCGACGAGAGGCCCCGGGTCACACCCGGGGGCAGCGCGGCTCCAACGGCAGGAGGCCGGGTCAATGCAAGCCGCGCTCAGATGTCGAGGTTCTCCACCGACAGCGCGTTCTCCTGGATGAACTGGCGGCGCGGCTCGACCACGTCGCCCATCAGGCGCGAGAAGATCTCGTCGGTCTCGGCGGTGGGGTCGATCCTGACCTGCACCAGCGTGCGCGCCTCGGGGTCCAGCGTGGTCTCCCACAGCTGGTCGGCGTTCATCTCGCCCAGGCCCTTGTAGCGCTGCAGCGAGACACCCTTCTCGCCCTCGGCCATGATCACGTCGATGAGCTCGGAGGGGCCGCGGATCGGCACCTCTCGGTCCTTGCGCCCCAGGCGCGCCGGGGCGCCGTAGGTCTCGGCGAGGCCGGCGCTCATGGACGCAAGCCGGCGCGCCTCGGCGGCGCGCAGCGCGAAGCCGTCGATGAAGTGGCTCTGGGTGACGCCCCTGAGCACGCGGGTGAAGCGCACGCCGGCGTCGTCGGTGGGCTCGGCCTGCCAGCCGCGCTCGGTCTCGGGTGCGAGCGTGTCGAGCCGGGCGGCGACCGTTTCGGCGTCCCGGGCCGAGAGGCCGGGCCTGAGCACGCCGGCAATCGCCATCTGCTCGATGATGAAGCGCGGGTAGTTGGTGGGAAAGGCGCCCAAGAGCGCGCGCACCCGCCGCGCCTCCTCGACAAGCCGGCGTAGGTCCTCGCCGGCGACCTGGGCGCCCGAGGCCAGCGTCAGCACGGCCCCCTCGATGCCCTCGCCGGTGAGATAGTCCTCGAGCTCGCGCTCGTCGCGGCAGTAGCGCGAGCTCGTGCGCCGGGTCACCTTGTAGAGCGGCGGCTGGGCGATATAGAGGTAGCCGCCCTCGATCAGCTCGTGCATCTGCCGGTAGAAGAAGGTCAGCAGCAGCGTGCGGATATGGGCGCCGTCCACGTCGGCGTCGGTCATGATGATGATCCGGTGGTAGCGCAGCTTGGAGATGTCGAACTCCTCGCGGCCGATGCCGGTGCCGAGCGCGGTGATCAGCGTGCCGATCTCCTGGCTCGACAGCATCTTGTCGAAGCGGGCGCGCTCGACGTTGAGGATCTTGCCCCTGAGCGGCAGCACCGCCTGGTTCTGGCGTGACCGGCCCTGCTTGGCCGAGCCGCCCGCCGAGTCGCCCTCGACGATGAAGAGCTCGGACTTCGCGGGGTCCTTCTCCTGGCAGTCGGCCAGCTTTCCCGGCAGCGAGGCGATGTCCATGGCCGACTTGCGCCGGGTCAGCTCGCGCGCCTTGCGTGCCGCCTCGCGCGCCAGCGCCGCCTCGACGATCTTGGTCACCACCACCCGGGCCTCGTTCGGGTTCTCCTCGAACCACTCGCCGAGCTTCTCGAAGATCAGGCTCTCGACCGCGGGCCGGACCTCGGACGAGACCAGCTTGTCCTTGGTCTGGCTGGAGAACTTCGGGTCGGGCACCTTGACGCTCAGGACGCAGGTCAGGCCCTCGCGCGCGTCGTCGCCGGTCAGCGTCACCTTCTCCTTCTTGGCGATGCCCGAGGCCGCGACGTAGTTGTTGATGGTGCGCGTCAGCGCGCCGCGGAAGCCCGCGAGATGCGTGCCGCCGTCGCGCTGCGGGATGTTGTTGGTGAAGGCGAGCACGTTCTCGTGGTAGCCGTCGTTCCACCACAGCGCGGCATCCACGGTGACGCCCTCGCGCTCGCCCTGCACCGCGATGGGGTTGGGGATCAGCGCGCTCCGGGCGCGGTCGAGATAGCGCACGAACGCCTCGACGCCACCGTCGTAGTGCAGCTCGGTCTCGACCGCGTCGGCGTGGCGCTGGTCGCGCAGCACGATGCGCACGCCCGAGTTCAGGAAGGCCAGCTCGCGCAGCCGGTGCTCGAGCGTGCGGTAGCTGTACTCGATGTTGGTGAAGGTCTTGGGCGAGGCGAGGAAGCGCACCCGCGTGCCCTGCTCGCCCCGCGAGTCGCCCACGACCTCGAGCGGCTTCACCGTCTCGCCCTCCTCGAAGCGGGCGAAGTGCTCCTTGCCGTTGCGCCACACGGTCAGGTCCAGCCACTCGGAGAGCGCGTTGACGACCGAGACGCCGACGCCGTGCAGCCCGCCCGAGACCTTGTAGGAATTCTGGTCGAATTTGCCCCCCGCATGGAGCTGGGTCATGATGACCTCGGCGGCCGAGACGCCCTCGCCGGCGTGGATCTCGGTGGGAATGCCGCGGCCGTTGTCGGTGACCGAGACCGAGCCGTCGGCATGCAGCGTCACCCGCACCATGTCGGCATAGCCAGCCAGCGCCTCGTCGATGGCGTTGTCGACCACCTCGTAGACCATGTGGTGCAGCCCCGAGCCGTCATCGGTGTCGCCGATATACATGCCCGGCCGCTTGCGCACGGCCTCGAGGCCCTTGAGCACCTTGATCGATTCGGCGCCGTATTCCGAGGGTGTCTGCTCGCTCGACGTCTGCTCGTCTGCCATCCGTGTTCTCGTTCGTTTGCTTCAGGAGGCGCTCGGGAGGGTGAGCGTGCCGTCCTCGTTCAGGGGGAAATCCGGCACGTGGGCGAATTCCCAGGCGTGCCCGTCGGGGTCGGCGACATAGGCGACGTAGCCGCCCCAGGGCGTCTCGTGCGGCAGCCTGAGCGGCGTGGCGCCGGCCGAGATGGCCTCGGCGAAGAGCCGGTCCACGCCGGCGCGCTCGGCGAGGTTCTGCGCCAGCGCCACCGCGCCGGGGCCCTCGCCCGTCTCGCGGCCGAGGTCCTCGGCCATCATCTGGCGCGGGTAGAGCGCGAGCGCCTGGCCGGCGAGCTGGAAGAAGGCGATCTCGTCCAGGCTCTCGACCGTGCGCTGCCAGCCGAGCGCCTCGTAGAAGGCGGCGGCGCGGGCGACGTCGCGCACGCCAAGCGTGATCAGGCTGACGCGCTGGTCCATGCTCAGGCCCCGGCCAGGGCGGAGCGTCCGCCGCTTTCGCTGACCGCCAGATGCAGCGTCGCGGGGGCGACGCCGTCGAACAGGCCGGCCCCGGTGCCGGTCATCCAGGCCTGGGCACCGAGCGCCTCGATCTCGGCGAAAAGCGCGCGGCGACGGGCGGCGTCGAGATGCGCGGCGACCTCGTCGAGCAGCAGGACCGGCGCCGCCCCGGTGGCCTCGGCCAGCGCCCGGGCATTGGCCAGCGCGACCGAGATCAGGAGCGCCTTCTGCTCGCCGGTCGAGCAGGCCGCCGCGGGCATGTCCTTGGCGGCATAGATCGCCTCGAGATCGCTCAGATGCGGGCCGGTCAGCGTGCGCCCGGCAGCGGCATCGCGCGCACGCGACTCGGTCAGCGCCCGCGCCAGCGCGGCCGCCTCCACCCCTTCCAGCGAATCGAGATCCGACTCGGCTCCGGGGCCGGCGCGAAGCGCCTCGGAAAAGCGCATTTCCATCTCGCCCAAGATAGCCATTTTCGCTTGCGGAAACAATGTTTGACACCCTTCCGAGAGGGGGCCTTGCGCTGCTTGCAAGCGCACCAGCGCGTCGGCCCGGGCGCGCGCGATCCGCGCCCCCGCGCGCGCCATCTGCGCCTCGAGCCCGGCGAGCCAGGCATCGTCCCAGGGCGGCTCGCGCAAGAGCCGGTTGCGCGCGCGCATCGCCTTCTCATAGGCCAGCGCGGCTTCGGCGTGGTCGGGCTCGAAGCCCAGCGCGAGGCGGTCGAGGAAGCGCCGCCGCTCGCCTGCCGCCTCGGACCACAGCCGGTCCATGGCGGGCGTGAGCCAGACCATGCGCACGTGCCGGCCGAGCGCCGTCTGGGTCGCGGCCTTGCCGTCGATCTCCACCGTGCGCCGCGCGGTGCCCGCGCCGTCGACGCCGGTGACGATCTCGACCGGGCCGGCAGGCGTGGCGAGCTCGGCGCGGACGCGCCAGCCGGGCCCGCCCGGCCGGCGCACCATCTCCTCGGCGCCCGCGCGGCGCAGGCCGCGGCCGGGCACCAGCAGCGACACCGCCTCGAGGATGTTGGTCTTGCCCGCGCCATTGGGCCCGAACAGCGCCACGGAAGCGCCGCCGGTCTCGACGGTGCAGGCCTCGTAGGAGCGGAAATGCGCAAACCTGAGCGCGGTGACGGCGAGGCGGAAAGGGCCGGTCGCGACGGCATCCGCCCGCAGGCGCGGGGCGCCGTGCCCGGGCATCACACCCGCATCGGCATCACGACGTAGACGGCGGAGTCGTCGTCGTCCTCGCGCACCAGCGTCGGGTCGCCGGGGTTGTTGAACAGGAAGACCGCGTTCTCGCGGTCGATCTGGCCGGCGATCTCGGTCAGGTAGCGGGCGTTGAAGCCGATCTCCATGGCCTCGTCGGCATAGGCCACCGCCAGTTCCTCCTCGGCGCTGCCGGCGTCGGGACTGTTCACCGACAGCGTCAGGCGGTCCTCGTCCATGGCGAGCTTGACCGCGCGCGAACGCTCCTGGCTCAGCGTGGCGACACGGCCGACCGCGGCGGCGAAGTCGGCGGCGTCGACCTCCATGCGCTTGGTATTGCCGGCGGGGATCACCCGCGTGTAGTCGGGAAAGGCGCCGTCGATCACCTTCGAGGTCAGCACCAGCCCATTGACGGCGAAGCGGATCTTGGTTTCCGAGACCGACACCTCGATCTCGCCCTCGTCGCTGTCGAGCAGCTTCCTGAGCTCGCCCACGGTCTTGCGCGGCACGATCACGCCGGGCGCCTCGGCGGCGCCCTCGGGCAGCTCGGCGTCGATGCGCGCGAGGCGGTGACCGTCGGTGGCCACGGCGCGCAGCACCTGCCGCTCGCCCTCGGAGGCGGGGTGCAGGTAGACGCCGTTGAGGTAGTAGCGCGTCTCCTCGGTCGAGACGGCGAACTGCGACTTCTCGAACAGGCGCCTGAGCGCGGGCGCCGGCACCGCGTAGGTGCAGGCGTACTCGCTCGAGGCCATCACGGGGAAGTCCTCGCGCGGCAGGGTGGCGAGCGCGAAATGCGAGCGCCCGGCCGAGACGTTGAGCCGACCCGCACCGGCGTCGGCGGCCAGCGCGAGCTGGGCGCCCTCGGGCAGCTTGCGCACGATCTCGTGCAGCAGGTGCGCGGGCGCCGTCACGGCGCCCTTCTGCTCGGCCGCGACGGGGACGTGCTCGATGATCTCGATGTCGAGATCGGTGGCGCGGATCGCCAGCCGCTCGGCCTCGGCCTCGATCAGCACGTTGCCGAGGATCGGGATGGTGTTCTTGCGCTCGACGATGCCCTGGGCGTGGCTCATCGCGCGGAGGAGTGCGCTGCGCTCGATCGTGACCTTCATCGCCTCAATCCATCCCTCGGCGGGGCCGCAACCCGGGCCCGTTGGCTAGCCGGAAAACCACACTAGCCAATTCATCTTGGGATTCAATGCCCCATGCGCCACAAGATCGTGGGGCTAGCCCTCCAGCATCCGGCGCAGGAGCTCGACGTCCTCGGCGAGCTGGCTGTCGGTCTCGCGCAGCTGCTCAATCTTGCGCACGGCATGGATCACCGTGGTGTGGTCGCGCCCGCCGAAGCCGCGGCCGATCTCGGGCAGCGACTTCGAGGTGAGCGTCTTGGCGAGGAACATCGCCACCTGCCGGGGCCGGGCCACATTGCGCGCGCGCCGGGCCGAGACGAGGTCGGTCATGCGCAGGTTGTAGTGGTCGGACACCTTGCGCTTGATCTCCTCGATGGTGACCTTGCGGTCGGCCGAGCGGAGCAGGTCGGCCAGGCACTCCTGCGCCATGTCGAGCGTGATCCGCCGTCCCACCAGCGAGGCGAAGGCGAACAGCCGCGTCAGCGCCCCCTCGAGCACGCGCACGTTCGAGCTGATGCGGTGCGCCAGGAACTCCAGCACCTTGGGGTCGATGTCGAAGCCCGGCTCGTTCGCGGCCATGGTCTCGGCCTTGGCCTGCAGGATGCCCAGGCGCAGCTCGTAGTCGGTGGGGTGGATGTCGGCCACCAGCCCCCATTGCAGGCGCGAGCGGATGCGCTCCTCCAGCCCGTCGATGCGCTCGGGGCTGCGGTCGCCCGAGATCACGATCTGCTTCTTCTGGTCGATCAGGGCGTTGAAGGTGTGGAAGAATTCCTCCTGCGTGGAATCCTTGCCCGAGATGAACTGCACGTCGTCGACCATCAGCACGTCGACCGAGCGGAACTGCTGCTTGAAGGTCAGCGTGTCGCGAAAGCGCAAGGCCTGCACGAAGCGGTACATGAAGTGCTCGGCGGAGAGATACAGCACCTTGCACTCGGGCCGGCACTGGCGCAGATGCCAGCCGATGGCGTGCATCAGGTGGGTCTTGCCCAGGCCGACGCCGCCATAGAGGAAGACCGGATTGAACGAGGCGTCCGCGGTCTCGGCCACCCGGCGCGCGGCGGCATAGGCCAGCTCGTTCGGCTTGCCGACGACGAAGGTCGCGAAGGTGAAGCGCGGGTCGAGCGGCGCCGAGAGCAGCCCGTCATTGGCGGGCGCCGGCGCCTCGGACGCCTTGCCGTTGGCCGCGGGCGCGTCCTGCCGTGTCTCCTGCCGCGTCTCCTCCCGCGCCATGTCCCGCGAGACCGGCCCCGGCACGCCGCTCGCGTCGAGCCCGCCCGGCGCGACCGTCATCGAGATGCGGCTCAGCCCGGGCTCGATATCCCGGATGATGCGCAGCAGGTGCCGCCCGTAATTGCGCTCGACCCAGTCGGCGAGAAAGGCGGTGTTGGCCGAGAGAATCGCGCGGTCTTCGCAAATGGAGGCCAAGCGAACCTGCCTGAGCCACTGTGCCACGCAATCGGTCCCAAGCTCACGCTCCGCCGTCTCCAGCACTCTTTGCCAAAGTCCGTCAAACTCAGAGCCCGAATGTGCGCCGCTGCTCTCTCCTCTGTCTGCCATGTTCATGATTGTCCCGAATCCATCCCTGTATCACGCAGCACCCGTCCCACACCGGGCGCACCCCGCGGGGCTCTCTCAGCTCTGGCGCCAAGGAAGCCCCCGTGCCTTCCATCCGGCGATTCGCCCGCGATGTCCCTCGGGGTCGAGCCCGCCTTCGAATCCCTCCGCCACGTTGGTGCAGTGGGCCGTCACGCCCTGCTCCGCCAGCGCCGCGGCGACGGCTTCGGCCGCCGCCATCGAGCGTGCGCCCGAGCGGCAGATGAACAGCAGGCGCGAGGGCACCGAGCCGCTCATCTGCTCGGTCAGTTCTTCGACAAAACCCGTGTTCGGCTGCATCTGCGGGAACCGGGTCCACTCCACCTGCCACAGCGGCCGGCCGGTGGCGGAGAGGTCCGGCACGCCCACGAAGGCCCACTCCGCGCGCGTGCGCACATCGACCAGGGCCGTCGTGGAGGAGGACTCGAGAAGGCGGTACGCCGCGACCGGATCGACTTCGTCAACGATCGGCCGGACCGCTTGCATCGGCTCCCCCCGTCCTCTCTGACAGACCTGCTGCACCCGTGGCGGCGACTAGGGGTAACCGGTGAGTCAGATTCGGGGCAAGAAGTTTTCCATACTCGCGCCGATATTGTTGTGAAACGGCCGCACATTCAAAATACTGAATAAGTAATTAACAAAACACGCATCAATATACCACACACGAGAACCGCGGCGAAACCAAAGCGTCGTGCGACATATTTATCTTCGGGACCCCGACTCGGCGGGAGCGAAAACCTTAACCGAAAACCGGCCCGCCGAACACGGGAAGGAAACACGAACATGACGATTGCGTGACGCCAAGGCAACAGCCGCCGCCCGCGGGCAGCGCGTGGCCGGCGTCGGGACGGGCCGTCAGGCCGGGAGGTGGTTGATGCGCTGTTGCAGGCGCGAGATCTTGCGGCTCGCCGTGTTGCGGTGCAACACGCCCTTGCCCGCGCCGCGCATGATCTCGGGCTGGGCGGCGCGCAGTGCAGACAGCGCCCCGTCCCTGTCGCCCGCGGCGATCGCCGCTTCCACGTTGCGGATGAAGGTGCGGATGCGCGACCGGCGCGCCTTGTTCACCTGGGTGCGCCGGGCGATCTGGCGCACGCGCTTCTTTGCCGATGGCGTGTTGGCCATGCTGTCGTTCCGTCTCTCTGTGCTCGCGAGAATGGAGCGCGTCGATACACCAGCGCCAGGGGCCCGTCAACGGTCGCGGCGCCAGTTTGCCCGAGCGCCGATCATTCGCCCTTGAACGTGGCGCTGCGCTTCTCGACGAAGGCCTCCATGCCTTCCTTCTGGTCCTTGGTGCCGAACAGCGCGTGGAACAGGCGCCGCTCGCCGCGCACGCCCTCGGCCAGCGTGGTCTCGTAGGCGCGGTTCACCGCCTCCTTGACGGCCAGAACCGCGACGCGGCCCATCTCGGCGATCTTCGCTGCGGTTGCCATGGCGTCGTCAATCAGGTCGTCGGCCGGCACGATGCGGCTGACGAGGCCGGAGCGCTCGGCCTCTTCGGCGTCCATGAAGCGGCCGGTGAGGTTCATCTCCATCGCCTTCGACTTGCCGACGAAGCGAGTGAGTCGCTGGGTGCCGCCCGCGCCCGGCATGACGCCCAGGTTGATCTCGGGCTGGCCGAACTTCGCCGTGTCGGCGGCCAGGATAAAGTCGCACATCATGGCCAGCTCGCAGCCCCCGCCCAGCGCGTAGCCGGCGACCGCGGCGATCACCGGCTTGCGGATGCGCGTCACCGTCTCCCACTCGGCGGTGATGAAGTCCTCCCGGTAGGCCTGGACGAAGCTCTTGGACTGCATCTCCTTGATGTCGGCGCCCGCGGCGAAGGCCTTCTCGCTGCCGGTCAGCACGATGGCGCCGATGTTGTCGTCGGCGTCGAACTTCTCGAGCGCGTCGCCGAGCTCGCGCATCAGCGCGCTGTTGAGCGCGTTCATCGCCTTCGGCCGGTCGAGCCGAATCAGTCCGACATGGTCGCGCGTCTCGACGACGATGTTCTCGTAGGCCATGGGAGTCTCCCGTTGGCTGGGGGCGTCCGGCAGCATTTAGCCGGGGCGGGGGGGCCGATCAAGCGGCTCAGCGCTGGCAGCGCGGACAATGATAGGTGGACCGGCCTGCCTGCAGCATGCGCCGCACCGTGCCTCGGCAGCCCTCGGTGGGGCAGGGCGCGCCCTCGCGGTCGTAGACCCGGAAGGCATGCTGGAAATAGCCCAGCTCGCCATCCCTCTGCCGGTAGTCGCGCAAGGACGAGCCTCCGGCCGCGATGGAGTCGGTCAGCGTCGCCACGATGGCGCGGGCCAGCCGCTCGACGCGGGGGCGCGACAGGCTTCCCGCCAGCCGCGCGGGATGGATGCCCGCGCGGTTGAGCGTCTCGCACACATAGATGTTGCCGAGCCCCGCCACGACGCGCTGGTCCATCAGCGCCGCCTTGACCGAGGTCCGCTTGCCCATGAACGCGGTGGCCAGCGCCGCGCCGCTGAACGCGTTGCCCAGCGGCTCGGGGCCCAGCCCGGCGAGCAGCCGGTGCGACCCGATGTCCTCGGTCGGCCACAGGTCCATGGCGGCGAAGCGGCGCGCGTCGTTGTAGGTGATGACCGCGCCCGCGTCGGTGGTGACCACGACGTGGTCGTGCGGCCCCGGGGCCGGCGCGGCGGCACGGAACCGCCCCAGCGTCGCGCCGCCCACCAGCATCCGGCCCGACATGCCCAGATGCACGAGCCAGGTCTCGGGCGGCATCTCCCCGCCCGCGAGCCCGATCAGCAGGTATTTCGACCGCCGCCCGAGCCGCTCGACGCGGCGGCCCGTCAGCCGTTCGGCGAATCGCTCGGGCAGGGGCCAGCGCAGATCGGCGCGGCGCTGCTCGACGCGGGCGAGCACGTGCCCCGCGAGCACGGGCTCGAGGCCGCGGCGGACGGTTTCGACTTCGGGCAGCTCGGGCATCGCGCGCGCTCCGGGGGGACGAAAAGCGCCATAGCACGAACGGGTTCGCCGCGCTATGTAGTCGGGCCATGACCGAGGGAGCCCAGGAAAAACCAGGCGAAGCGGCGGGCCAAGGCCCGGCCGAGACGCATTTCGGATACCGCAGCGTGCCGGAGTCCGACAAGGCCGGGCTGGTCGAGGGCGTGTTCTCCTCGGTGGCGCGGCGCTACGACCTGATGAACGACCTGATGTCGGGGGGCATCCACCGGCTTTGGAAGGACGCGCTGGTCGACTGGCTGGCGCCGCGACCGGGCATGCGGCTGGTCGACGTGGCCGGCGGCACCGGCGACGTCGCCTTCCGCTTCCTGCGCCGGGTCAAGGGGCGCGGCGAGGTCACCGTGTGCGACATGACCCAGGCGATGCTGGAGGAGGGGCGCCGCCGCGCCCAGCGCAACGGGCTGGGGCCGATCGAGTGGGTCCAGGGCGACGCCGAGTCGCTGCCCTTCGCGGCCAAGAGCTTCGACGCCTACACCGTCGCCTTCGGCATCCGCAACGTCACCCGGATCGAGGCGGCGCTGGCCGAGGCCTACCGCGTTCTCAGGCCCGGCGGGCGCTTTCTCTGCCTCGAGTTCTCGCAGGTCCCGGTGCCGGCGCTCGAATGGCTCTACGACCGCTACTCGTTCAACGTCATCCCGCCGCTGGGCCGGCTGGTGACGGGCGACCGCGAGAGCTACCAGTACCTCGTCGAGTCGATCCGCCGCTTCCCCGACCAGGAGCGCTTTGCCGCGATGATCCGCGCCGCCGGCTTCGAACGCGTCGCCTGGCGCAACCTCTCGCTCGGCGTCGCGGCGCTGCATTCGGGCTGGCGGCTCTGATCCATGCTCGGTCCCGCCCAGCACCTGTGGCGCCTCTTCCGCACCGGCGCCACCTTCGAGCGGACCGGCGCGGTCTCCTCGATCCTCGACGCGTTCGAGGTCCGCGGCTGGCCGCGGCTGGTGATCCGCGCCTTCACCTGGCCGCTCGGCGTGTTCGGGCGGCCGGGCAACCCCGAGCTGCCGCCCCTGCCGCGCGCGCTGCAGGCGATGGGTCCGGCCTATGTGAAGTTCGGCCAGGTGCTGTCGACCCGGCCCGACGTGACCGGCGACGAGCTCGGCGCCCAGCTGCGCTACCTGCAGGATCGCCTCAGCCCGTTTCCGGCCGACGCGGCGCGGGCGATCATCGTCGGCCATCTCGGCCCCCGCGCCTGGGACCTGATCGGCGAGCTGGGCGAGCCGGTGGCCGCCGCCTCGATCGCCCAGGTCCACCCGGCGGTGTGGATCCCCACCGGCAGGAAGGTGGCGGTCAAGGTGCTGCGCCCGGGCATCCGCGGCCAGTTCCGCCGCGACATCGCCGCCTTCTACTTCATCGCGCGGCTGATCGAGGCGATCGTGCCGGGGGCGCGCCGGCTGCGCCCCACCGCGGTGGTGGCGCATTTCGAGGGCGTGGTCTCGACCGAGCTCGACCTGCGCCTCGAGGCGGCCGCCGCCAACGAGTACCGCGACAACGCGCGCGAGGACGAGCGCCTCCTGGTGCCCGATGTCTACTGGGCGGGCACGGCGCGCAAGGTGATGACGCTCGAATGGGTGGACGGCCTGCCGCTCGAGCGTGAGTCCCTGGCCGCGGCCGGGCACGACCTGACCGAGATCGCCACGCGCCTGGTGCGCATCTTCCTCAACCACGCGCTCAGGGACGGCTATTTTCATGCCGACATGCACCAGGGCAATCTCAAGGTCGGCCCGGACGGCACCCTGGTCATGGTGGACTTCGGCATCATGGGCCGGCTCGACCCGATCACCCGGCGTCACTATGCCGAGATCCTCTACAGCTTCATCACCCGCGACTACCGGCGCGGCGCCGAGGTGCATTTCGAGGCGGGCTACGTGCCGCCCGACCGCGATGTCGGCGCCTTCGCGCAGGCGCTGCGCGCCATCGCCGAGCCGATCCACGGGCAGGAGGTGTCCAACATCTCGATGGCGCGGCTGCTGGCCCAGCTACTCGAGACCGCGGAACGTTTCGGCATGGAGACGCGGACCGAGCTGATTCTCTTGCAGCGCACCATGGTCGTGGTCGAGGGCGTGGCGCGCTCGCTCGACCCGCACACCAACATGTGGGAGGCGGCGCGGCCCGTGGTCGAGGGCTGGATCCGGACCAATCTGGGCCCCGCCCAGATCGCCCGCGACCTCGGCCAGACGATGCGGGTGGTGGCGCGGCTCGGCCCCCGCCTGCCGGGGCTCGCCGAGGAGCTGGTGCTGTTGGCCGAGGAGGCGCGCACCCGCCGCCAGAACCCGCCCGTGGCGGAAGTGGAGCGGCCCGCCATCCGCTGGCCCTGGCTGATCGGGGGCTTCGCCACCGGGCTCGCCGCCGCCAGCGCCTTCTTCCTGCTGGCCTGACGCGCGCCATCGCACTTGCCTGCGCCCTTGCCGGCGCATTTGCCTGTTGAACGGGCGGACGCACATACTACAGTTAGCTGGCGGGCTTTCGCGTGAACCCCATTCACGGCCGCCCGCAAGGAGGCACAGCGGTGCAGGGCAGGCGGATACTGCTGATCATCGGCGGCGGCGTCGCCGCCTACAAGAGCCTCGAGCTGATCCGCCTGATCCGCAAGGAAGGCGGCGCGGTGACGCCCGTGCTGACGCGCGCGGCGCAGGAGTTCGTCACCCCGCTGGCCGCGGCCTCGCTGGCCGGCGCCAGGGCCTACACGGCGCTGTTCGACCTGACCGACGAGGCCGAGATGGGCCATATCGAGCTCAGCCGCGTGGCCGATCTCGTGGTGGTGGCGCCGGCCACCGCCGACCTGATGGCGAAGATGGCCGGCGGGCACGCCGACGACCTTGCCTCGACGCTGCTCATGGCCACCGACACCCCGGTGCTGATCGCACCGGCGATGAATGTGCGCATGTGGCAGCACGCGGCGACGCAGCGCAACCTCGCCACGCTGACGGCTGACGGCATCGCCGTGGTCGGGCCGAACGAGGGCGAGATGGCCTGCGGCGAGTACGGCCCGGGCCGCATGGCCGAGCCCGGCGAGATCCTCGCCGCCATCGCGGCGCACCTGGCGGGATCGGGCCCGCTGGCGGGCCGCCGCGTGATCGTCACCTCGGGCCCGACGCATGAGCCGATCGACCCGGTGCGCTATATCGCCAACCGCTCCTCGGGCACGCAGGGATCTGCCATCGCCGCGGCCCTGCACGCGCTGGGCGCCGAGGTGGTCATGGTCACCGGGCCGGCCACCGCGCCGCTGCCGCCCGGGCCGCGGATCGTCAAGGTCGAGACGGCGCGCGAGATGCTTGGGGCGGTCGAGGCGGCGCTGCCCGCCCAGGCCGCCGTCTTCGCCGCGGCCGTGGCCGACTGGCGGGTCGAGACGGCCTCGGCCAGCAAGATGAAGAAGGACGGCACGGGTGCGTGCCCCGAGCTGGTGCTGGCAGAGAACCCGGACATCCTCAGGACCGTCGCCCAAATGCCCGCGGGCAAGCGCCCCGCGCTCGTCGTCGGCTTCGCCGCCGAGACCGACGACGTGCTGGCCAATGCCGAGGCCAAGCGCGTGCGCAAGGGCTGCGACTGGATCGTCGCCAACGACGTGCGCCCCGAGACCGGCATCATGGGCGGGACCGACAACACCGTGACGCTGGTCACCGAGTCGGGCGCGGAGGCCTGGCCGCGCGCCAGCAAGGCCGAGGTCGCCCGGCGCCTGGCCGCGCGCATCGCCGAGGCGCTGGAGCGCGAGGGCATGGCATGAGCCAGCCCGAGATCGCCGTCGCCCGGCTCGGGCATCACGACCCGGCGCTGCCGCTGCCCGCCTATGCCACCGAGGGCGCGGCCGGGCTCGACCTGCGCGCCTGCCTGCCCCCGCACGAGCGCGCGACGGGCCTTAAGCTGCCCAGCCTCGGCCGCGCCCTGGTGCCCACCGGGCTGGCCATGGCGATCCCGCCGGGCTTCGAGGGCCAGGTGCGGGCGCGCTCGGGGCTGGCGGCGCGGCACGGCATCGCGCTGCCCAACAGCCCCGGCACGATCGATGCGGATTACCGCGGCGAGGTGCTGGTGCTGCTGGTGAACCTCGGCGCCGAGACCTACACGGTGCGCCACGGCGAGCGCATCGCCCAGATGGTCGTGGCGCCCGTGGCGCAGGCGCGCCTCGTCGAGGTGGACGAGCTGCCCGGCAGCACGCGGGCCGAAGGCGGCTTCGGCTCCACCGGGCGCAACTAGAGGAGACGGGAGGGCGGCCATGCTGAGGCTGACGCGCAAGACCATGCTGGCGCTCGAGGCGGTGCTCGATGTCGCCTACAATGCCCGCCCCGACCCGGTGCAGTCCAAGGACATCACCGCGCGGCAGGGCATCCCGCAGCGCTATCTCGAGCAGGTCATGCAGCAGCTCGTGCACCACGGCATCCTCAAGGGCGTGCGCGGCCCGAAGGGCGGCTATACGCTGGCGCGCGAACGCAGGCGCATCACGGTCGGCGACGTGGTGCGCGTCGTCGACCAGCTCGACGAGGAGGGCGACCGCGAGCCCATCAGCCAGGCCGAGCTTGGCGAGAAGGTGGTCGGGCCGCTGTGGACCGAGACCCGCGACGCGGTGCTCGGCCGCCTCGACGAGGTGACCATGGAGGACCTGTGCCGGCGCGCCCGCAAGCTGGGCGTCGCGCACGGTACCAAGGCCCCGCCCGATTTCACCATCTGATCGCATTCACCGAGGGAGACAGAGCCACATGTACACCGCCCACCCGCGCGGCCGGATCTATGACGACATCACTCAGACGATCGGATCGACGCCCCTGGTGCGGCTCGCGCGCCTGGGGGCCGATCTCGGGCTCGAGGCCGAGATCTGCGCCAAGCTCGAGTTCTTCAACCCGCTGAGCTCGGTGAAGGACCGCATCGGCGTGTCGATGATCGATGCGCTGGAGCTGGCGGGCCGGCTGAAGCCGGGCGCGACCATCATCGAGCCGACCTCGGGCAATACCGGCATCGCGCTGGCCTTCGCCGGCGCGGCGCGGGGCTACAAGGTGGTCCTGGTCATGCCCGAGTCCATGTCGATGGAGCGGCGCAAGATGCTGGCGCTGCTCGGCGCGCGGCTCGAGCTGACGCCGGCCGAGCAGGGCATGAAGGGCGCCATCGCCCGCGCCCAGGCGCTCGCCGCCGACATCGAAGGCGCGGTGATCCCGCAGCAGTTCGAGAACGCCGCCAACCCCAAGGTGCATATCGAGACCACCGCCGAGGAGATCTGGGCCGACACCGGCGGCGAGCTCGACGTCTTCGTCGCCGGCGTCGGCACCGGCGGCACCATCACCGGCGTCGGCAAGGTGCTGAAGGCGCGCCGGCCCGAGGTGCGAATCGTCGCGGTCGAGCCCGAGGACAGCCCCGTGCTCTCGGGCGGCGAGCCGGGGCCGCACAAGATCCAGGGCATCGGTCCCGGCTTCGTGCCGGCGATCCTGGACACCAGCGTCATCGACGAGGTGCTGACCATCGGCAACGAGACCGCCTTCGAGATGGCGCGCAAGCTGGCCCGGCTCGAGGGCGTTCCGGGCGGAATCTCCTCGGGCGCCGCGGTCGCCGCCGCGGTCGAGCTGGCCGAGCGCCCCGGCATGGCGGGCAAGCGCATCGTCGCCGTGCTGCCGAGCTTCGCCGA
>NZ_JBZSYN010000201.1:0-3409 GCF_058622915.1 Thermohalobaculum sp.
CGCGTCCACCACCGCCCGCAGGTCGACCCGCCGCGGCCGGCCCAGGCGTCGCGGCCCCGGCAGCAGCGGAGCGATCAACGCCCACTCCGCCCCCGACAGGTCGCTTGCGTAGCCGCCGGTGTCCCGTCGATACTGCTCGCGAGTGATTTCAGTCCACATGTTGTGTCTCCGTGACTTGTTGGCACAAACCACTGAATCACAACGCGCTGGAATCACTCACTTCTTTTTCGGCCAGGCTCTCAGGATGAAGCGGATGCTTGAACGTCACTCAGAACCTTCATGCTGAGGAGCCTCGGCCCTCGGGCCGAGGCGTCTCGAAGGATGGGATCACGTGCGAGCAGATCCGCGCCACGCGCGCCGCTTTCGCGCGCGCCCCGGATCGCATAGCATCGCCCCATGCCCACGACCCGCACGCTGTGCCTCGCCGTCGCCGTCTTCGCCGCCTCGACCGTCGCGGCCGCGGCGGCCACGGCGATCGACTGGCGCCGGCTCGAGCCGGGGCTCGAGATCGCCCGGATCAAGTCGCCGGTGCCCGCCAAGGCCGGCGATTCGATCATCACCGTGCTCCGCGCCGACCTCGACCGCTTCAAGCTGACCCTGGTCTCGGTCAAGTTCGACGGCGGCAAGAACCGGACCGCCGCCGCCTGGGCGCACGAGCACGACCTGGTCGCGGCGACCAACGCCGGGCTCTACGCCGCCGACTTCAAGACCAACGTCGGCATGATGATCGACGGCCGCAAAGTCAACAATCGGCGGCTCAACGCCATGGGTGCGGTGCTCGCCTTCGATCCGCGCACCGACGACCTGCCGCCGGCCCGGCTGATCGACCGCCGCTGCGAGCGGTTCGGCCGGTGGCGACGGCGCTACCGCAGCTTCCTCCAGGCGCCGCGCCTGTGGACCTGTCACGGCCGCAACCTGTGGAGCCCCAGGAAGCGGCCCTGGAGCATGGCGGTGTTCGGGCTCGACCGCCGCGGCCGGGCGCTGTTCCTCTACACCCGCGCGCCGTTCACCGTGCACGCCTTCGCCGACATCATCCGCCGGCTGCCGCTGGGCATCCGGCGCGCGATGTATCTCGAGGGCGGCGGGCCGTCGCAGCTCTACGTCAAGTCGGGCAAGTTCGAGCTCGAGCTGACCGGCTCGTTCGGCTCGACCGGCGGCAGCTGGGACGTCTACCCGGCACGGCCGATCCCCAACGTGCTCGGCCTGGCGCGGCGCAAGCAGCCGTAGCTTTTCGGCAGCGGCGCCGGTGCTCACGATTTAGCGACAAAACGCCCCTTTTTGATACAAATCACGCCGACATATCTTATTCTGTCGCAAGAAGGCGCTGCCATACGGAGGAGAAGCGCGCCCATGGATTACGAAAGCAAGTTCGCCGCAGCCATCGCCGACGTGAAGGACGAGGGACGCTACCGGGTGTTCGCCGACCTGGAACGCCAGGCCGGCCGGTTCCCGCACGCGGTCCGCCACGCCCCCGACGGCAGCACCCACGACGTCATGGTGTGGTGCTCGAACGACTATCTCGGCATGGGCCAGCATCCCCGGGTGCTGGCGGCGATGCACGAGGCGATCGACCGCTGCGGCAGCGGCGCCGGCGGCACCCGCAACATCTCCGGCACCAACCACTACCACGTCGAGCTGGAGCGCGAGCTCGCCGACCTCCACGGCAAGCAGGCGGCACTGCTGTTCACCTCGGGCTACAACTCCAACGAGGCGGCGATCTCGACCATCGCCAAGATGCTGCCCGGCTGCGTGATCCTGTCCGACGAGCTCAACCACGCCTCGATGATCCACGGCGTCCGCTCGTCGCGCTGCGACAAGCACGTCTTCCGCCACAACGACCCGGCCGACCTCGAGGCCAAGCTCCGGGCGATCGAACCAGACCGGCCCAAGCTGGTCGCCTTCGAATCGGTCTACTCGATGGACGGCGACATCGCCCCGATCGCCGCGTTCTGCGACCTCGCCGACAAGTACGGCGCGATGACCTACCTCGACGAGGTCCACGCCGTCGGCATGTACGGCCCGCGCGGCGGCGGCATCGCCGAGCGCGAGGGGCTGATGGACCGGCTGACCGTGATCGAGGGCACGCTCGCCAAGGCGTTCGGCGTGGTCGGCGGCTACATCACCGGCTCGGCCAACCTGGTCGACGTCGTCCGCAGCTTCGCCTCGGGCTTCATCTTCACCACCGCGCTGCCGCCCCACGTCGCGGCCGGCGCGCTGGCCAGCGTCCGCCACCTCAAGGCGAGCGGCGCCGAGCGCGAGCGCCACCAGGAGCGCGCCGCCCGGCTCAAGGCGCTGATGCGCGCCGCCGACCTGCCGGTGATGGATTCGGTCACCCACATCGTGCCGGTGATGGTCGGCGACGCGGTGATGTGCAAGGCGGCGAGCGACTTGCTGCTCGACGAGCACGGCATCTACGTCCAGCCGATCAACTTCCCGACCGTCCCGCGCGGCACCGAGCGGTTGCGCTTCACCCCGACGCCGTTCCACAGCGACGCCGACATGGCCGGCCTGATCGACGCCCTGGCCGCGGTCTGGGAACGGCTCGGCCTGGCCCGGCGCGCCGCGGCCTAGACCAGCGCGAACGGAGCCGGAGGCGCCATGTATCGCGACAAGACGCTGATCCCGACCGAGGCCGTCCGCCTGCTCGCGCTCGGCCTGCTCGCGGACGCGCCGCGGCGATACCGGGACCTGGCGGCCGAGATCCGCCACTTCACCAGCCACATCACCGGCCCCTCGCTCGACCTGCTCGGCCCGTCGATCGAGCTGCTGCGCTACGAGGGGCTGACCGAGGCCGCCGACGACGGCGAGGGCGCCGACCTCATGCTGCGCATCACCGACGCCGGCCGCGACGAGCTGGCGACGCTGCTGCGGGCCAACGTGCGGGCGCCGATCGACGGCTTCGCCAAGCTGGTGATGGCGCTCAAGTTCCGCTTCCTCCACCTGCTTCCGGCCGCCGGCCGGGCATCGACCCTCGACGGCATGATCGAGCTGTACCAGGCCGAGCACAGCCGGCTGGTCGAGCTGCGCGGCAGCGACGGCGCCAGCGGCCGGCTCGCCGCCTGGCTCGACCACGACCTGGCCCAGATCGACGACCGCATCGCCTGGCTCGAAGCCCAGCGGCGGGCGCTCGCCGCCGCGGCCTGATCGACCCCCGCGCGTTCCTCCGCTCGCTGTTCGACGCCGCCGTCGAGGCGGCCGATCCGGCCCGCTGCGTGCCGCCCCGGCTGCCGTCACCGCCGGCCGGACGCACCATCGTGCTCGGCGCCGGCAAGGCCGCGGCGGCGATGGCCCGCGCGGTCGAGGACCACTGGCCCGGCGTGCTGACCGGCCTGGTCGTGACCCGCCGCGGCCACGGCCTGCCCTGCGACCGGATCGACGTGGTCGAGGCCGCCCACCCGGTGCCCGACGC
>NZ_JBZSYN010000202.1:0-5131 GCF_058622915.1 Thermohalobaculum sp.
CACCGAGCTGTAGTCCCTGATCGCTCGACTGCCAGCCGGTCGCCGGCTCGCGGCCGGCCGGCGCGGCGAAGGGCGTCACCGAGCCCGGTGCCGGAGCCACGCGCCAGCCGTCCGCGGCGACCCCGAGCCGGCCCAGGCCGCTCACCCCGACCATGGCGCAGTTCGCGGGCAGCGCCAGCTCGAGGCTCCCGCCGGGGTATTCGCGGTCGTCGATGACGGCGCCGCCGCGGGACAGGAACAGCACGCGCAGGGCCTGGTCGCCGTCGGCGGCCAGCGTCGTCTTGCCTAGCGGCACGGCCCACAACTGGGTGACGCCGGCGCGCAGCTCGGCACCGTCGCCGGCGGCCTGGGCTTCGGCCGCGGCGAAGGCCTTGGCGCGAGCCGCGCCGACGGCGGCGCCGACTTCGCCGCTGCGCAGGCTCGCGATGCCGCGGGCGAAACGCGTCGGTCGCGGCGCCTCGACGCGGGCCACCGTTTGCAGGCGGGCGCCGGCGACGACGGTGCGGCGCGTGAGGTCGCGCCCGGACACCACGGTGCCCAGGGCCGCCTTTTGCTGGGCGGCGGCGACGGTGGTGCGCAGGCGCGGCGCCGCGTTCTCGGTGGCGCGCGTCGCCGCCTGCATCACGGCCTTCAGGCGCGGCTTGGAGAGCGCGACCGGTTCGACCGGCGGGGGCGGCGCGATCTTGTCCGGCGCCGTCTGCTCGACGGGCTTCATGGACAGCCCGGCCGAGAGCGGGGCCACCAGCGGCGCCGAGGAACGGCGCCCGAGCAGGGACTGGCGCGCCACCGGACCGAGGCCGCCCGCGATCACGCCGCTGGCGCCGCGGTTCTCGGCGAAGGCCGTCCCGCTGCCGGAGAGCACCGTCGCGCTGGCCGCCAGGGCTTCCCGGTAGGGCAGCGCATTGCCGTAGTCGTAGTAGCGGTCGGCGGCGCGGCCAGCGACGCGGATGTCGTTCCACTGCGGTGCATCCGGCCGGGCAAAGGGCAGCGGCCGCGGATTGGTGGCGTCGCGCAGCTTCGCGATCGGGATGGCGTCGGGCGTGGTCGAGCGCAACTTCGCGACGCCGTCGACGGTCAGGCCCACCAGCGCCGGCAGCGTGTTCGCCGCCGCCGGGGGCAAGCCGCTGAAGACGCGATAGGCCGCTTCGGAGACCTGACCCAGGCGCGGCGTCAGCACGAAGCGGTCCTTGTCGAGCTGGGCCGGTGCCATGCGCTGCCAGGCGCCGGCGACGAACTGCTCGACGAAAACGCGGTGGATGCTGGTCACGTCCTCCTCGCCCATCGGTCCGATGTCGAGGTCGTAGGTTTCGGCGTCGAGGCTGAAGGCCGAGAAGCGCGTCGGCGAATTCGGATCCCAAGGCTGGATCGCGCTGTCGATGACGAACGCGAAGGAACGCGCCGGCATCCGAGTCTCCGTCCGCAAGCTCCATTCGGCACCGAGCTTCCAGGGCTGGTCGGCGCTGCCCGGCGCCACGGGCGCGCCCGGCGGTTCCGGCGGCAGTAGCCCCTTCGCGACCTCGGCGCCGACCGATAGCGTGGCCGGATCCGAACCCTGCAGGTACTTGAGCTTGAACTGGTCCCAGGGAATCGGCGGCGGGGTGGGCCGGGCGTCCGGGCCGAAAGGCACGGTGACCGAGGCGATCGCCAGGTCGACGGTGACGTGGCCGTGCAGCGGCGGTCCCTCGAGGTGCAGCGTGGCCCCGACCGAGACGCTGATCGAGATCGTGACGCAGCCGATGAAGCAGACCTCCATGTGGAACCGGGCGCCGACCGAGACGCCGATCTCGGCGACGAAGTAGAACGGGTCCCACTGGGCGAGGAAGTCGGCGTGGGCGTTGAACCAGAGCTGCAGCCAGTCGGGGCCGTAGGTGAGCTCGAGGCTCGTGCCGGCCATGACGCAGGTGTTGGTGAGCGCGAAGTAGGATTCGCCCTTGATATGGATGACGCCGAGCAGGTTCCAGCGGAAGCCCAGCCGCGGCACCACCGGATACTCCGGCCGCGGCTGGAAGGCCGGGTGATAGCCGCCCAGCGTCAGCAGGAACTGCGATTCGTCGAACCACATGAAGAAGGCGAAGCCGCCGGTGAGCTGGCAGTCCTTCGACAGCAGCCAGGAGTTGTCGGTGAGCTGGGCCTGGATCGAGAACAGCATCTCGGCGCTGGAGAAGCGCGCCTTGAGCGCCAGCTCGACGCTCACCAGGGCCGCGTCGTCGGCCGGTAGCGCGGCGCGCGCCAGGCCCAGCAGCCCGACTTCGACGCCGTGGTCGAGCGCAACGTAGAGCACCGCCGTGACGTGGACGATCTCGAACGACGTGCCGCGCAGGCCGACCGCCAGCCAGAAGGAACCGCGGCTGGGCGGCACCGCGTCGCGGAAGCGCAGCAGGGCACCGAGCGGGTCGTTGGCCAGGGCCTCGGGGTGGTCGAGCGCCTGGATCAGCATGAAGTCGGGAATCCGGTTCAGGTCGGTGGGCACGATCAGGCGCCGGTTGAGGCCGACGCCGACGCCGAAGGCGGTCAGGTTGATGATCGGCGCGATGCCGACCGGCACGAAGACGCCGCCGAAGATCGCCAGCGAGGTGTACTGGTCGCCGCCCGCTTCCACCGGCACCGAATAGCTGCCGACGGCGATGGCGCCGAGGGGGCCGATCTCGATCAGCAGCATGCCGTCGTATTCGATCGGCGGCGTGTACTTCACCAGCGAGCCGCTGAGGGTCACGCCCGGCTCCGAGAAGCCGATGCCCAGGCCCTTCAGGTCCAGCGTCCACGTGGAGGGATTACCGGCGGTGCGGTAGGGGATCTCCAGGGTCAGGTCGTCCACCTCCGCGCTCAGGCCGCCGATCGAGGCGCCGCCGTCCACGAGCAGGCCGGCATCGCTGCTGGTCAGGCGCACGCCGACCTGGTCGATGTAGATCGGCCCGAACTTGGAATGTACCCCGATCCACAGCACGCCGCTCTCGCCGCCCATGCGGACGTGGAGCCGGTCGTCCTCGCGGTACCAGACTTCGACGTCCACCCCGGGATTGGCCGGGTGGGTGTCGCCGCCGGCGCCGTCCTGGGAGAGCAGGGCGCCGACCACCGGATTGCCGCCCCCCGCGCCGCCGCTGGTCACGGCATTGAGCGGCAGGCCGAAGTCCTTGATCTCGAGGCCCCCGCCCAGTCGCTGCACGGACAGGCCGCCGCGGGTCTCGATGTCCATGAACAGGTAGGCGCCGACGCCGCCCAGGTGCACCGAGGGATCGTCGACGAGGGCCGCGCCGTTCTTGCCGTAGAGGCCGACGCCGACGCCGGAGAGCACCAGGCCGACGTCCAGATCCGGCGCCTCGCCGCCGGTGCGCAAAAGGAAAAGCTGCAGGCCGTCGGCGACGCCGGGCGTGCCCGGATCGTCGCCGGCCTCCCGGGTCCAGTCGTTCGGCGCGCCGAGCAGCACGGCGGCCGACAGGTCGCCGGCGTCGAACTGCAGCTTGCCCTTGAGGGCGAGGCCGACCCGGTCGGCCTCGCCGGCGAGCGACAGCGTGAGGTCGCCGATCGGGATCGAGACGCCGTTGGCGAGCACGGTCAGCGCCCCCGACACCATGGGCCAGACGCCGGGCAGGGGCGACACCAGGCGGTCGCCGCCATCGATGAGCCGGGCGCCGGTGAGGACTTGCCGCAGGGTCGGGCCGGTGTCCCACGGCTTGGCGGCGAGCAGGCCCTCGCGCTGCGCCACGTCGAGCAGCGTGCCGGCGACCAGGGGCAACGCCCAGTCGGTCAGCAGCTGCTCGACGGAGCCGGTGCCCAGGGTGGCGACGAAGCTCGGCGCGATGCGCAGGTCGAGCGGCCCCTGCTGGCCGTCGCCGATGCCGCCGGAGGGCGGCTGCACGCTCAGGTTGAAGCCGCCGCCCGGTCCGCCGTCCGCGACGAAGTCGAGGCGCGGCACCAACGGCACGCCGACGGCCGAGAGCACGGCGCCGAAACGCCCGTCGCACTCGACGCCGCCGGCTTGGGCGACGAAATTGAGCTGGGCGGCGAAGACGCCGGCGATTTCCAGGTCGTCGACGAACAGCCCGACCGCCGGCAGGTCGCCCTGGAACCCGAGCAGCACGCCGGCCTGGCCGGTGATGCCGGCCGGCAGATTCAGAGCGAAGCGGACGCGGGCGCCGTCCTGGCTGACGGCGGCCGGCAGCCCCGGCAGGGCCTGCAGCGCTTCCACCGCCTTCTGCGCGACGGCGTTCTTCACGCTGGCCGTGAAGCCTGCCGAGAGATGCCCTTCGAGCAGGCTGCGCAGCTGGTCGGTGTGAACGGCGAAGCCGCCGCCGGCGTCGTGCAGATCGAGCGCGTCGGCGAGGTCGAGCAGCTTCTGCAGCCACGCCGGCAAGGGCGCCAGGGCGCCGACCAGCTCGTCGAGCGCCTTGGGCAGCAGCGCCTCGGCCCCGGCGCGCAGCGCGCCGAGACCGCTGAAGGTCGGCAACAGCTGGATCGGCGACGCCCCGCCGCCCGGCAGCAGCATGAGCTGGAACGCCCCGCGGTCGAGCCCGAAGCGGATGCCGAGCTCGTGCCAGGTGCCGTCGACCGACGGGGTCAGCGTGAGCGTGCCTTCGGGCGTGACGTGGCCCGCGGGATCGATGCGCGCGCCGAGGTCGAAGCCCAGCACGCCCGCGATCTCGGCGCCGGTGGCGAGCCCGATGCGCAGCGGATCGGCGGCCGTGCCGGCCCCGCCGGCGGTGAGCCGCAGGCCGCCGGGCAGGCCGAGGCCTTCGCCGGGCGGCAGCCCCGCGAGGCGGCCGATGTCGCCGAGCAGGCTCTCGATGCGGGCGACGTCGAGGCCGCTGCCGTCGGCCAGTGCCAGGACGTCGCGCAGCGCGGCGCCGCTGTCGCGCAGGAAGCGCTCGAGCGCGCCGAGGTCGAGAGTCGGCACCAGGGTGTGGAGGGCGGCCGAGGCCGCGCCGGAGAACAGCAGCCGCGGCCAGAGATCCGAGAGCGCCGCCTGCAGCGCCGGCGGCGCCGGCACGGGCACCAGATCCAGGCCGGTGAGCCAGGGCTCGGCGCTGAGGGTCAAGCGTCCGGCCGCCGTCTGCCAGGCGAGCTGCGCGGCGCCGAGATGCGCCGTGACCGAGAGCTCCGCGGTGAGCGCGGGCAGCGCGACGTCGGCCTCGAC
>NZ_JBZSYN010000203.1:0-2640 GCF_058622915.1 Thermohalobaculum sp.
ATACTCCCGTTGATTCAAGTCGCTACGACGCCAGCCCTCCAGGTGCGAACGCCAGAACGACTCCAGCTCTGCCCGCTTGCTTGCCGCCACCCTCGCCACGATCGCTCCTCCACAGACACAGAATTCGCCGTGGAGGGAAGACCGCAGCTAACCGCCTGATAACAAGCGTGTCCTCGGCGGACGCTTACCCCGGGTTGCCTGTTACTGATTCCACTTTCCCTGCTCCTCAAAAAATTTTCCCTGTTAGCTCTCGTAGGGAAATCGAAACTAACTCACTGAACTGGGGTGTCTTTCTGGGCGCGCGGGCTGCAATTCGGGGTCGAAATCGAGAGAATTCGCTGTTCTTTCCCTGTTTATCAGGGAAATCGGGCAGAGACAGGTTCGCTCCAGACTGCCTCCACCACCATTCCACCCCTAAACCGTGGTGGTCTCTAACTTCTAAGCTAGATCAATAGGTTGGCGCTCCCTGTGGTCCACAAAGGTGGTACACAAAGGGATGCCCAACGTGCACGGACAGTCTCACCTGATGCGCCGTGGCGCGGTCTGCTATTACCGCCGCCGCGTGCCCGACGATCTCGCGCCGATCATCGGCAAGTCGATCATCCAGTACTTGCTCAAGACCAAGGAGAAGAAGGAAGCCCTGGCCAAGTGCAGGGTCGCCGACGTCCAGTGGGACGCGCGCTTCGCCGAGGCAGGCGCTGGCGCTTGTGGCCAGGGCGCGGCCCCGCCGCACCTGACCTCGGCCGAGGCCGTCGAGCTGGTCCAACGTTGGGGGCAAGTCCAAGTCGGCGCGGCTCTAACTTAAACTTCGGTATCGTTCGTGGGGGCAGGACACAGGTCATCGGCAGCGACGACATCCATTTGAATCACCTGCTGCTGAAGTTGAGACGCACCCAACGTCCGTTAACGTAACAAGCCCCGGCGGCGTCACGCGCGCTTGGTCTTACCGCTGAGAAAGGCGCCGACGGTCAGCGCCCCGGGCCATAACGAGACGACCCCCCCGATGGAGACGCCTAGGGGCGCTCGCAGCGCGAGCTGCGCGAAAGCCGCCGCGGCGGCGATGCGCGGGCCGAAGGCAGCGAGCCAGGCGCAGCCGTAGCTGTGCGCCAGACCGGGATAGGCCGCGGCGGCGTCGCCCGAGCGTAACGCGTCCTGGCGGCGCTGCATTCGCTCGAACAGGAGTACGGCCGACTGCATCGCCATCGCGATGCCCTCGGCGACAATAGGGTGCGCCTCACCCGCGGCGTTGCCAATCCGCAGCAGCCCGCCGCTCGCGCGTGTCCGGATGCCTGGCCGGATCGGCCCCGCCGACAGCGCATCGCCGTCCTGGCGGGCGCCGCTCAGCGCCGCGCCGACGCCCCGCACGCTACCGTGGATGTGGCGGAGCACCGCGTCGCTGGCGCGCAGCCCGGGACGGTCGCGGCGCAGCGCCGCCAGGCGGTCGCGGCGCACGCAGCAGGAAAGGCCGACCCGCCCGCCGTCGACCCCGACCATGCCGCCATAGCCGCCGGGGAAGATGAGCATCGGCATCAGGTCGGGCGGCAAGTCGGCGTCGCGGAACACGAACTTGAAGCCGAACAGGTCGCCCGGCCGGTGTGCGCGGTGCCGCGGCCAGCTCGGCAGGCCGCCGCGCTCCCACGAGCCGTGCGCGGCGACCGCGAACGGGGCCCGCAGCGTGCAGACGGTTCCGTCGGCGGCGCGGACGGAGCAGGCCCAGCCGTCGCCCGTCCGCGCCAGGTCGGTGACCGCCCAGGGCTGCAGCACCGCGGCGCCCAGCTCGGCGGCGCGGTTCAGCAGCAGGCTGTCGAGGCGGTCGCGGCCGAGCGCGCGGCCCCAGGCAGGTCCCGGCTCGGCGGCCGGCATCCGCGCGGATGTCTGTGCGGCACCGTCGAACAGGCCGACGCGGCGAACCTCCGGGCCCGCCTCCGCAGCGAAGGCGTCGGCGAGACCCAGGCGGGCAAGGACCGGCAGGCTCGCCGCCGAGACGAACTCGCCGCACACCTTGCGCCGCGGGAAGGCCGCCTTCTCGACCACCGCGACCGACCAGCCCGCCTGGGCCAGCAACCCCGCCAGGGCGCCGCCCGCGGGGCCCGCGCCGACGATCACCACCTCGTAGCGGTCGGTCACGGCCGCCCCCGCCGTCCCGGCCGGGCAACGAACAGGTGGCTCGACCAGCCGGCGGCGCGCTCCTCGAGCGTCCAGCCCGGCGCCTGCGGCCACAGCGCGGACAGCTCGCGGCCGGTGAAGCCGGCGCGGACGCTGACCACGGCGTCGTGGCGGGTGACCCGGTTGCCGCCGATCAAGCCGACCAGCCGGCTGCCGGCGAGGGCGATCGCGGCGCGGCGCGGCTCGCACGCGGCGACCACGGCGCCACGGGCGGCCAGCCGGGCGAACAGCTGGCCCAGCGCCGCGCAGGCGAAATGATGGAGGAACAGATTCGCGACCACGACACTGGCTGGCTCGGCCACGGCGCGGTCGCACCAGTCGAACACGTCGGCGGCCGCCGTCTCGGCCCGCCAGCCGGCGGCTGCGATCGCCGCGAGCGTGGCGTCGGCGACCGCGGGCGTGCGGTCAACCAGCACGAGGCGGACGCCAGGCCAGCGCGGCGCCAGCCGGCGCGCCAGCCGCAACGCCAGCGCG
>NZ_JBZSYN010000204.1:0-6617 GCF_058622915.1 Thermohalobaculum sp.
CTGTAATCTTACCTGCCCGTCTGGCGAGGGTGGTTTGCCCGCCGAGGAGTGGTCCATCCGTAGAGTGGGTCTGAGGACCTGCTGATGATCTTGCGTGGGCCGCCGAGCGACAGTCGCTCCGACAACGGCCCCGAATTCATCGCCGCCGCCCCGCCGGCCTGGATCGCCACTGCCGGCACCGAGACCGCCTCTATCGAGCCCGGCAGCCCGTGGGAGAACGGCTGTTGCGAGGGCTTCGACGGCAAGCTGCGTGACGAGCGGCTCAACGGCGAAATCTTCTTCACCCTGCGCGAAGCGCAGGTGCTGATCGAGGCGTGGCGCGTCCACGACAACACCGTGCGGTCGCCCGCGCCCGAGGCCCGAGGCGGTCATCCCCCGCAGCGGCATCCTCCTGCCGTGGGCGAGCGCTCGCCCAACCATACGGTGGTGTCACAAACCCACATCCACTAACATTCAACCTGGACCACCGATTGGGGGCTGGCCAATCGGCGCCGAAACGCAGTGGCCGCGGTAGGAGAGCGAGGTCATGCCGCGGGGCTATCCCGCCTGCCGCCCCTGTGGGAGCCGGTTCCGCGACAATGCCCTGCGCAGCCACCGGGTGGGACAGCGCGTCATCAGAGATGGCCGTCATCTACGTAATGCTGCGATGCACAATACGTTGATCCGCCGCTATCCCTAATTTTTATCGTTACCTACGATCGCTACCGAGTGACACGCTTCGGCGCCGCAGCGGGGCCCGTCCTGCAGCTGCGGACCCATGCAGTCATGACCTGTCCTGCTCCGGCTACCATGGGAGAGTTGCGATGGTGACGATAGCGACGCCTGAAAAGGCACCTCGCCGATCTTACAATGCGTTGGTGAACAATCCGGTATTGGAGGACTACTCGCTGCGTTATGCACCGAGATCCTGATCAATCTGCTGTCCAATGCGCTCAAATACACCGAACGCGGCAAAGTTACGCTACGGGTCTGTTACCGCAACCAGATTGCCGTTTTTGAGGTTGAGGACACCGGCATCGGGATCCCGGCGGAGGATCTGGAACGCGTATTCGAGCCGTTCGAGCGAAGCCGGCTGCACTTGGCGCAGGCCGCACCGGGGATGGGCCTCGGCCTGACGACGACCAAGATGCTGACCGAGATCATGGGAGGCAAGATCTCGGTCACCAGCGAAGTCGGAAAGGGCAGCATCTTTCAGGTCAAGCTGTTCCTGTTCGAGCCGGTTCAAGGCGGAACCGCGCCATCGCCGCAACGCGAGATCCGCGGCTATCGCGGCAAGCGGATCAGAGTGCTGGTGGCTGACGACGATCCCACGCATATCGACATGATGCGCGAATTGCTGACGCCCCTCGGTTTCATCATGTTCAGCGCCGAACACGGGGCGGCCTGCATCGAACGCTTCGACGAATGCCAGCCGGAACTTGTCCTGCTCGACATCTCGATGCCGATCCTCGACGGCTGGGAGGTGGCGCGACGGCTGCGCGGTCGCGGCAACGAGCGCACCCGCATCCTGATGGTTTCCGCCAACATCCGCGATGACGCGCCGGCCGGCGAGACCGCCTCGCTGCTCGACGGCTTCCTGCTGAAGCCGATCGACGTTGAGCGCCTGTTGGAGCGCATCGAATCCGTTCTGCGGCTTGAGTGGATCTATGAGCCGCCCCAGACGCGGCCGCTTTTGCTGCCGCCGGAATTGCCCGCTCTCGAGCCGAGCGGCATCGGCGCCACGGCGCGGGTCACCGTCCCCCTTGCGGCCCCAGTCATGGCACCAGACGCGGTAGACGCGGGTCGGTTGCCGGCGCGCCATCACCTCGATGCGCTGCTCGAACTCGGCAGGCGCGGCGATATCGACGCGGTCGATGCCAAGCTGCTGGAGATCGAGGACGAAGATGGCCAGGATTGCCCTATCGTCGCTCGGCTGCGCCCGCTCGTGCGCAGCTTCGAGCTCCGCGGTCTGATGAAAGTGCTCGAAGAACTGCGGCACGATGCCTGAAACAGCGGATCGCGACATCGTTCTCGTCGTCGATGATTCGTCGGAAACATTGGGCTTTCTCGCCACGACGCTGAAACAGGCCGGGTTCTCAGTCCTGGTGGCGATCGACGGGGAGGGTGCGCTGGCTGTCGTCGAGCGGGTCACCCCCAGCATCATCCTGCTGGATGCCGTGATGCCGGGGATTGATGGGTTCCAGACATGCCGGCGGCTGAAGAGGCTTCCCGACATCGCGCATGTGCCCGTCATTTTCATGACGGGGCTCAGCGACACCGAGCACATCGTTCGGGGCCTCGACGCGGGGGGTGTCGACTACGTCACGAAGCCCATCGTCATCGACGAGCTCATCGCCAGGATGCGCGTGCATCTTGCCAACGCTCGGCTGACGCAAAGCGCCCGGCTCGCGCTCGATACTGCCGGACGCTTTCTGCTTGCGACGACGGCCGAGGGTGCAGTGCGGTGGTACACGCCGCAGGCAGCGCGACTGCTCAACCAGTCTTTCTCGGAAGCGGGCAGTGGGACTATGGAAGCGGCGGAGATCCGCCTGCCCATGGCCGTGGCGCCATGGCTCAAAGAACGTGAGAAGGGAGAGGGTTCGGCGATCACCGCGGACCTTGTTCTCAATGCGCACGGTAGACGATTGAGCCTGTCTTATCTCGGCAAGATCGGTGCCGACGAATACCTCGTGCGGCTGACGGATGCCGAAGCCCCGGGAGACGATCAAATCCTTCGGCAATCCCTGGGCTTGACCGCGCGCGAGGCGGAAGTTCTCGTCTGGATCGCCCGCGGGAAGTCGAACCGCACCGTCAGCGAGATCCTCGGCATCAGCACGCGGACAGTCGATAAGCATCTCGAGCAGATATACGCCAAGCTCGGCGTCGAGAATCGGACTGGTCACGTCCGTCAAGGTGGTGTAAATCGGGGTGGAGTTTGAGGTGGCCAAGGGTCAGGCTGCCATGGGTGGAAGTTTGGCCGGATCGGCGTCGATCGGCGGCGGTGAGAGTTCGGCCATGCCCTCGATCTGCATGTAGCGGCACTGGAGCAGCCACTCGTCGTTCTGTTCGAGTAGGACGGCCCCGATCAGCCGGGTGATGCTGGCCTCGTTGGGGAAGATGCCGACGACATCTGCCCGCCGCTTGACCTTCTTGTTGAGCCTTTCCACCGGGTTAGTGCTGTGTAATTTGGTGCGGTGCTGGAATGGGAAGGTCATGTAGGCGAGCACATCGTGTTCGCTGTCGTCCATCAAAGCGGCGAGCTTGGGCCAGCGCGGTCGGAGCTGGTCGGCGACATGCCGCCAGGTCTGATGGGCGGCCGCGGCGTCGGGCTGCAGGAACGCCTGGCGGATCGCAGCGGCGACCATCGTGTGCTGGCTCTTCGGCACATAGGCCAAGGCGTTGCGCATCCAATGCACCCGGCAGCGTTGCCAGGTAGCCCCGAGCACGCGGGTGATCGCGTGGTGCAAGCCGTCATGCGCATCGGAGATCACCAGCTTGACGCCCTTCAGCCCGCGCTTGACCAGGCGCTTCAGGAAGGCGGACCAGAACGGCTCGGCCTCCGAAGGACCGATGCCGAGGCCGATGATCTCGCGCCGGCCGTCGGTGGAGACCGCCATGGCGATTATCGCCGCCACCGACACGATGCGGCCGCCGTCGCGCTCTTTCAGGTAGGTGGCGTCGAGCCACAGATATGGCCACTCGCCATCGAGCGGTCGATCGAGGAAGGCGTTGACCCGCTCGTCGATCTCCCTGCACAGCTTGGAAACTTGGCTTTTCGAGATGCCGGACAGGCCCATGGCCTGCACCAGCTCGTCGACCCGTCGGGTCGACACCCCGCCGATCCAGGCTTCCTGGATCACCGTCACCAGCGCCTTCTCGGCGGTCTTGCGCGGCTCCAGGAACGGCGGGAAATAGGAGCCCTGGCGCAGCTTGGGGATGCGCAGGTTCAAGCTCCCCAGCCGGGTCTCGAGCGCGCGGTCGCGATAACCGTTGCGATAGTTGAGCCGCTCGGCGCTGCGTTCGTGCCGGCCGGCACCGATCAGCCCTTCGACATCGGCCTCCATCAGGATCTGCAGCACCGCTTCCGCCACTGTTCGCAGGAAATCAGACTCGCCGCTCTTCTGCAGCAGCTCGACAAGCGCCATTCTCTCTTCGGTCATCGGGTCCTCGGTGGGTTCGGGTGGGTCTTCGCAATTCCACCTTAGCGCACCTTCCCGGTGACCACCTTTCGCTCACGCGCGCGCCGGGCTCTATGTGAGGGGGCATTCCGCCCCGCGCGCGCTCACCGCCGAATTTCCACCACGAGCGTGGACGCTAACCGCGAAGTGCCGGCCCTACGTCGTAGTCGGCAGGATTGTTGCTGGCGGCGAACATGGCTTCTGCCGATCTCGGTTGCTCGCCAACAGGCCGCACGTCGAAACCGGCCTCCGCCAGCTTGCCCGCCATGCTGTCATCGCCGAGTGCCTGGGCGTTAGCGAGTAGCCGCGCCGCAAGCCCGTGATCCTCCGCGTCCTGGCTGCTCACGAAGCCGCCTGGAGGCGGTGTGATGCGCATCTCGGGTTGCGCGGCGTCCGTAGTACTATCCGAGCCCGGCCCGGTGGCTGTGGAACCCTCCGCGTACTTGTTGGCTACGATCGTCCGAACGGCTGTGCGTGACGCACTGTCGTAAGCGGGAGGGACGATCCTGTTCGGGTCAGGCGGTGAGGCAAGCCGTCCGTAGTCCTTGATCTCGTAACTCATGGCTCAATGTCCCTTCCGTTGCTGGGGTTGGTGCGGGCAGCTGCGCTTTCGGAACGGCGGTTCCGACGCGCCAAAGCGATGATCGCGGTGAGGATGACGGTGCTCATTGCTGCCGCTGCCGAAGCTGGGCCAGCAACGCCTTGCCTGCCGCCGACACTTTGTCGGACAGCGGTGTCATCTCGCTCGGCACATCGAAGGGGCGGAGCTGCACGCCCGGAAGCCGCGCTTCGGGGTTCGGCGCCCCAGCTATTACGCCACCGATGCGGTAGGCTTCGTCCTCCGCTGCGTGTCGCATGGGGTGACCGCCAGCAAGCGCGTTAACAAGAGCGTCCGGCGTCTTGCCGTCGGGTGGCAGGACAGAGACGAACGCGTCATTCGCGGCCTGCCAGTCGTGCCATGCCTGGGTAGCGGCTTCAATCGCCTCGCTGTAGCGCTTCGCCGCCTTCACAACCTCCCGATGCCGGCGAGCAGCGGTGTTGATTTGCGTAGTGCGGGCAGCGGCACGGTCGGCAGCAAGCTTCTGTGCCTTTCGCCGGTCGTCTTCCTGCCTCGCGCGCTGAAGCGTGCGTGACCGCTGTTCTGCGCGGGCAAGTTCGGCTTCAAGCCGCTCGACCCCGGCTTCGTCATCGGCCAGGGCGGCATCGGCCAGTTCGGCCTGCAATGCGGAGAGATGCTCTTCCGCATTACGGATCTTGGTATTTAAGCTCGTCATTGCACAGTCCTCTCAAAGTGCTGCTGGTTCAGAAAGCGGGGTCCGGTAATCGGAAAGCCCCGCCCATCGATATTCCCGGTATCTCGGATACCGAGGAAGATTTGAGATGCGCGTACCCTTGATTTCATTGTAGGAAAACAATGTGGCCGAATGCCGGGATATCTCAGATACCGAGATATCACCTGCTTTCTCAATGGGTTAGGTTGCGGGCGCACTGAGATACCGTCCAGATACCCGCGAGATACCGAGGAGGGCGCCGTCATTTCGACTTCCTCCTATCCGCGAGCCGGACGACCCGGAGGGACATCAGGTCACCGTTGTCCGGGACCTGAAGCTCGGTCACCGCACCAGGCCGCAGCCGCACACCTTCAAGCACATAGTATTGATCGCCCTTTGCGCCGGGCCGGTGCAGCCTGACCCCGCGTTCGGCGAACAAGTCCTGCAGGTCCGTGCCGAACTTGGTCTTGCTGAGCGGCTTATGCCCCGACAGCTTCGCCCAACTGTTGTAGGCGCCGTACAGCTCATCCCGATCAGAGGCGACGGGCGCAAATTCAAGGTACTGCCGCGCGAACCCGACAAGCGGCTGCGACAGCTCTTCCATCGTCTCGACGATGTCTTGTGTCTCCTCCGGCGGGATAAACCGACCGTCCTCACGGAGCATCGCCAGCCCCTCGCGCGCCCAGTTGAAGATGCCCGGCAGTTCGCGCGTCAGCTTTTCCTCAAGCTCGATGTCCTCGTTGTCGATGAAGCTACGAACCAGCCGGAAGACGATGAACCGCGAGGTAATGACGCTGCTGGAGTCCTCGAAAGCGGGGGTGACATTGGAGGCGATCCACAGCCTGGTCGGCAGTGTGCCCCTCCAGTCCGCCTGATGCTTTCGCGGGATCGTCACGCCGTCCTTGCCTGAGATCGACAGCAACGTCTCGACGAGCCCCGAGGTTTGCCGGTCGAGCCGTTCATCTGGGAAAAACGCCGCCTTCATCCCGATCAAGGACGCCTTGCCGAAATGCTCGCCGAGCAGGCGGAGCTTCAAGCTGATCGTGTTGTGAGAACGGCGGTAGGAAAGTGAGCCACGGTAGCGGCGGGATAGTCCCGCTGCCGGCGGAGTAAAACTCTGCCAGTTTTGCCCTTTCTGGCAGCAGGGAGGGCGGGGGCATTTTTACCGTGGAACTGTATCTGAAGGTCC
>NZ_JBZSYN010000205.1:0-12157 GCF_058622915.1 Thermohalobaculum sp.
CTGACCCCCGAGTTCGAGCTCGAACCCGTCATACTGTCCCATGGAACCTCGGGCGGCTGCCGAAACACGCCCATTCCCAACTACATCTATCGCTGGACCGAGCGCGAGGTCATCAAGACCACGGCCAGCTACATGCCCCACGCCGTGCTGGAGCATCGTTTCGCCTATGGCTACCGCTTTCCCCTGCAGCGAATCGCGATGTCCACCTCGCCGCTCAAGCGCGCGGCGGTGACGCTTCTCAGTTTCTTGAAGCGAGTGTTCGAGACCGCGCTGCCGCGCCAGGGAAACCAGTTCGCCTTCATCGTCAGGAAGACAGGACGCACGCGGCCGTGGATCAAGCAGGACGGTCGCGGACCCTCCGCCGATCTCGACTATATCCGGCGGGAATATGACCCCGGAAAATACCGCGCCTGAACCGCGGCCGGCGGGACGCGGCGGGGCTTCGGGTGAAAATCGGCCATGCAAACGACATCGGCCGCGCGCCCCGGGGAACGCCGTTGCGGCCTGCTATGGCGCGAGATATCTGGTCGGAAACGGCAGAGCGTCGCATTCGAGGCGGAGCGGACTGGACGGGCGACTTGGACGCCGGAGGGAAGAGGGACGCGATGACCGAGCATTTCGACGATCTCGAGACCCGCGACGCGGTGACCCGCGAGGAGGCCCTGTTCGCCGCCTTGCGCACCCAGCTCCGCGCCGCGGTTGCCAGGGCCCCCGGTCTGGCCCGCCACCTCGAGGGGGCGGGCCCCGAGGCGGTGACCGATCGCGCCGCCCTGGCGCGGCTTCCCGTGCTGCGCAAGGCGGCGCTGGTCGAGCTGCAGGCGGCCGACCCGCCCTTCGGCGGCCTGACCACGCGTCCCGCCCGCGCGTTCGATCATGTGTTCCAGTCGCCGGGCCCGATCTACGAGCCGGGCATGAGCTCGGCACCCGACTGGTGGCGCATCGCGCGGGCCCTCCATGCCGCCGGCTTTGGCAGGGGCGATATCGCCCACAACAGCTTCGCCTACCATCTGACCCCCGCCGGCCACATGATGGAATCGGCGGCGCGCGCGCTCGGCTGCACAGTGATCGCCGGCGGCGTCGGCAACACCGAGGCCCAGGTCGCGGCGGCCGCGCATGCCGGCGCCAGCGCCTATATGGGCACGCCGGACTTCCTCAAGGTCATGCTCGACAAGGCGGCCGAGCTCGGGCGCGACCTCTCCTCCATTCGCCGCGCCTGGGTCTCGGGCGGGCCGCTCTTCCCCTCGCTCCGCGCCGCCTACGAGGAGCGCGGCATCTTCTGCCTGCAGGGCTATGCGACCGCCGATCTGGGCCTCATCGCCTATGAGAGCGCGGCGCGCGAGGGCATGGTGGTCGACGAGGGCGTGATCCTCGAGATCGTGCGGCCCGGCAGCAGCGACCCGGTGCCCGAGGGCGAGGTCGGCGAGGTGCTGGTCACCGTGCTCAACCCGGACTACCCGCTGGTCCGCTTCGCCACCGGCGACCTCTCCGCCGTGCTGGAGGGGCAGAGCCCGTGCGGCCGCACCAACATGCGCATCAAGGGCTGGATGGGCCGGGCCGACCAGACCACCAAGGTCAAGGGCATGTTCGTGCGCCCCGAGCAGGTGGCCGAGATCGTGCGCCGCCACGCGGAGGTGCTGAAGGCCCGCCTCACCGTGGCGCGTGCGGGCGAGCGGGACCGGATGACCCTGGCGGTCGAGGCGCAATCGCCCAGCCCCGAGCTGGCCGCGCGCGTGCGCGAGACCATGCTCTCCGTGCTCAAGCTCAGGGGCGAGGTCGAGGCCGGTCTGCCCGGCGCGCTGCCGAATGACGGCAAGGTGATCGACGACACGCGCAAGTTCGACTGAGCCGGCATGGAGCACGGACTCGACGCCCGCACCGTCCTGCTGATCGCCGTCTTCCTGCTGCTCGTCGGCATGTCGGCGTGGCACCACCATCGCCTGGTGATGGCGATGCGCGAGGTGCCCGACGATCTGCGCGCGCGGCTCGACTGGGAGGCGCCGGAGGACTTGCGCGCGGTGCGCCGCCACCGCCGCCGCATCTCGCGCCGGCTGGTGATGCGCGGCCTGCCCGACTGGGTGCCGCTCTCGGCCGAGGGGCGCGAGCACCTGCGCTGGCATCGCCTCTCGGCCCTCGCCGCCGTGGTGTGGCTGATCCTTGCCCCGGCCGCGGTCTGGGGCGCGTGGATGCTGATTGTGCTGCTCGGCGGACCGGCCGTCGCGATCGTCGCCATCCACGCCTGGCTCGACGGCCCGTGGGACCGCGCCTGAGCCGGCCCGCCGAGCGGCACGGGACGGCCCGCGCGGGGCTTCCCTCGGCGCGCGCGCCTTTGCATGATGCGCTGAGCCCAAAGCCACAGGGAGACCGCCCATGCCCCGCTTCAATCGCCTGCTCGTCACCGGCGCCGCCGGCGCGCTCGGCTCGGTGCTGCGCGAGGGCCTCGTGCCGCTCGCGTCCACGCTGCGCCTGACCGACCGCGCCGATCTCGGCACCCAGAAGCCGCACGAGGAGCTGATGCCGGCCGAGCTTTCCGACTTCGACGCCGTCATGCGCGTCGTCGAGGGCTGCGACGCCGTGGTGCATTTCGGTGCTGCGCCGGTGGAGAAACCCTGGGCCGAGATCCTGAACTCCTCGATCATCGGCGGCTACAACGTCTACGAGGCGGCGCGCCGCCATGGCATCAAGCGCATCGTCTACGCCAGCTCGATCCACTCCGTCGGCTATGTCCGCCGCGAGGAGGGCGCCGACACCCATACCGAGCACCGGCCCGACACGCTCTACGGGGTGTCCAAGTGCTTCGTCGAGGACCTCGCCAAGCTCTATTTCCACAAGTTCGGCATCGAGTCGGCGCTGCTGCGCATCAACTCCTGCTTCCCCGAGCCCGCCGACCGGCGCCACCTCTCGACCTGGCTCAGCTACCGCGACCTGGTGCAGCTGGTGACCCGCTGCCTGGTGGCCGAGCGCGTCGGCTGGACCGCCGTCTATGGCATATCGGCCAACCGCGAGCGCATCTTCTCGAACGAGAAGGCGGCGCATCTGGGCTATGCCCCCCAGGACAGCGCCGAGGACTGGCGCGAGAAGGTGGAGGCGAAATGCCCGCCTGGAGACCCGTTCGCCCCCGAGGTCGAGTTCGCCGGCGGCTTCCTGTGCGCCGTGGGCCACCCCGACGACGAGGCCTGAGACAACTGCTGCGCGAATCTGCGCGAGTCGACTCAATCGAAGTGGTATCTTCCCGTCCTCATTTCCCAATGGGAGGATAGGCCATGCCTACGTTTGTCATCCAGGCGCGCCTGAGCGCAGACTTCGCCCGTGGCCTGGTAGCCAAGCCCGAGGACCGCACCGACGCCGTCGCCAAGCTGGTTGCGGCTTGCGGGGGCAAGATGAAGGACTACTACATCACCACCGGCGAGAACGACGTCCTTGTCATCATCGATGCGCCCGAGGGCAGCGACGTGGTGGCGACGAGCCTGGTGACCGCCGCGGCCGGGGCCGTGACACATGTCACCACGGCCCGGGCCTGGACCCCGAAGGAGTTCAAGAAGATCGCTCAGAAGGCGCACAACGCGATGGCCGCCTACAGGACGCCCGGCTGACGGCGCCGCCCGGGCGGGTCCCGAAAAGCGAAAGGCCGCGCCCCGGGGCGCGGCCTCCTCGGTTCTGGCCTGTCGCCGGCTCAGCCCTGGCGGGCCTTGAAGCGGCGCTGCGTCTTGTTGATGACGTAGACACGGCCCTTGCGGCGCACAAGGCGGCAGTCGCGATGGCGCTTCTTCAGCGATCTCAGCGAGTTCCTGACCTTCATGGCGTGTGTTCCTTGCTGTCTTCCGGCGGCCGCTCAGAGCGCCGCCTTGGCCTTCTCGACAATGGCGGCGAACGCCTGCGGCTCGCGCACGGCAAGGTCGGCCAGCACCTTGCGGTCGACCTCGATCCCGGCCTTCGACAGGCCGTTGATGAAGCGCGAGTAGGTCAGCTCGCCGTCATGTTCGCGCACGGCGGCGTTGATGCGCTGGATCCACAGGGCACGGAAGGTGCGCTTGCGCACCTTGCGGTCCCGGGTCTGGTACTGCATCGCCTTCTCGACCGCCTGCTTGGCGGTGCGGAAGGTGCGCGAGCGCGCGCCGTAATAGCCCTTGGCCTTGGTCAGGACCTTGCGGTGACGGGCATGGGCGGCGGGGCCGCCTTTCACTCTGGACATGGGACGCCTCCGGTCAGCGGTCGTAGGGCAGGAACTGGCGGACGATCTTCTCGTCCGAGGGCGCCAGCACGGACATGCCGCGGGCGTTGCGGATGAACTTCTTCGTCCGCTTGATCATCCCGTGGCGCTTGCCCGCCTGCTGGCACTTGATGCGGCCGGTGGCGGTGACCTTGAAGCGCTTCTTGGCGCTCGACTTGGTCTTCATCTTGGGCATTTTCGACTCCTCGTCAGGAACGATTCGGGGGCGGCGCGGCAGCCCTTGTCGCCGGACGCCCCGTGTTGAGAGCCGGGCTTATAGACCGCGGTCTCGCGGAAGGCAAGCGCCCGGCCCGGCGGCGATGGCGGGCCGCGCCACGCGCCTTCCGTGCGACTCGGCGCAAGACCTCGCGCATGAGGCGAGTGACGTCGCCCGCATGGGACACGTATAGGGCGAGTAAACCCCACCTCCATTGCGCCTTTTAGTAGAGCGAAAACTGGAATATTTGAGGAACATAGAAGAAAACTACCGGCTTTTATGTGATTTCTTCACAATTGCCGGTCGCATTTTCGTTCTTCTCTGCTATGTTTTGCGTCGTGGGATGGAATGATTCGGGAGCAAGGCTGTGCTGTTGCGTGACGGAACTGCACGCCCGAAATTCCGGCGTACGAGCGGGTCACTTTCAGTTGGGCGCTTTCTGCGCGACGAGCGTGGCTCGGCAACCATCGAGTTCGTGCTCTGGGTGCCGGTCTTCGCTTTCATCCTGATGGCGACCGTCGATGCCACCATCCTCTATCTGCATCACACCGAGATGTGGAATGTCGCGCGCGACGTGGCCCGTCGGGTGGCGGTGGGCGACATCACCGAGGCCCAGGCGAAGGACGTGATCGCGAACGAGTTGTTCCTCACCACGACAAGCTATACCGTGGCCACCTCGGACCCGAAGGACCTGGACGTCAAGATCATGATCCAGGCCAGCATGGCGGATGCCTCGGTGTTCGGGATCTACAACGCAATCGTGGGCCGGAACCTGACGGCGCTGGTCATCATGCGGCGCGAGCCGATCTGAGCTGCCGGGGGGTCGTCATGGCCGAGAAGTTGTTGAGCACCTTCGCCCGCGACGAGACGGGCGGTGGCACGATCATGGGCCTGTTCTGGTTCATGGTGCTGGCCGCCTTCGCAGGACTCGCGATCGACTCGACGAATGGCTTCCGCAACAAGACGATGCTGCAGGCGACCGCCGACGCGTCGGCACTGGCCGCCGTGATCGACCTGCCCGACAAGACCCAGGCGGTGAACACCGCGACCACCTACGCCGCCGAGAACATGAAGCCTTCGGTGGACGGCACGGTGCTCGATCCCAAGGACGTTCTCATCGGCAAGTGGGACAAGGCGACGCTCTCGCTCGACCAGTCGGCCCCCGACCCGGACTCCGTGATGGTCACGGTCTGGCGCGGCGCCGCGAACGACAACGCCGTGGTGGCGACCTTCCTGCGCATCATCGGCCTGCGCAGCTGGAACGTCCGCGCCCAGGCGGTGGCGCAGAAATACATTCCGGACTGTCTGCGCGACGGCATCATCTCGCGCCTGATGGTCAACATGTCGTCGAACAACCACTTCACGAACCGGATCTGCGTGCACGGCCAGACCGGCGTGAACCTCCAGAGCAACAACACCTTCGACCCGGGCGTCAACGTGTCGATGCTCCACCTGGACACCCTCCAGTTGCCCGCGAGCGGCTTCGCCACCAACACCGGCCTGAAGGATGCGCTCAGGGAGAACGGCCTCGACCCGCGCATGGTCAACCACGTCGAGGAGATCATGGACGGCGTGCTGAACCTCGATCCGACCTACACGCCGAGCTTTATCGACCTGACCCAGCCGGTGATCACGACCAAGCCCACCAATTTCAGTTCCCTGAGCCCGCACCGGGTCTATTACGTCCAGTGCAAGCCGAACCAGAACCTGGTGATCCCGGCCAACAGCGTGATCCAGCACGTCGCCCTGGTCGCCGACTGCCAGATCACCATCGGCGCGAATGCGCAGATCCTGGACTCCTTCATCGCCTCGCGCTCGGGCGGGACCACCGGCAACGGCACGCTCAACCGCGGCGACGCCAACATCACCGCGGCGGCCGGCACGCAGCTCGGCACGCCGGACAACTGCGCGCCCGGCGGCGGCACGCAGCTGTTCTCGAACGCCACCATCACCACCTCGTCGACCACCTCGATCGACGGCGTGCAGATGGTCGCCGTCGGCGAGATCGAGCTCGGCGCCCGGGACCAGGGCATCAACGGCATCTCGGCCCAGGCCGGCGGCAACATCAACATGACCTCGAACAACATGTTCGGGCTGTGCCAGGGCGGCGTGCCCGACCTGTTCACCTCCTGGTACTACCGCCTCGTGCTCTGAGGCCGGACGCGCCGGTCGTCCGGCCGGCCGTGCTGCCCGCCCGCGACCAAAAGTCAGGCCGGGCCTGCCGGTCAAGGGCGCCCGGCAGGTCGCGCGGCGACATCGGACCATCCCCGAATCGGCCTTTATTCACGTCGACATTACCTCTGATGTCCACACGTATTCATAATACTTGAAATATTAAATACTATTCAGGGTTGCGGAGCCTGTCACAAAGTTGCCGCCGTGAATAACATTCTGCCTCAGGATTGATCGACAAACACTTGAGATTCCGTTTTTTCTTCCTGTGCGGCAATTCGCAGCCCGACGCGCCAAAAACCGCGACAAACACCAAATTTCTGCCCCAGCCCGGGCGCACGATACCTGCGTTGCGTAAGTATCTGTAAGCGTCTGTAAGCGTAAGAGGGTCTGACCATGTTCCGGTCGCGTCTTCGCCGGTTCCTCCACGACGAGGGGGGCGCCGGCGCCATCTGGGGTCTTTTCACCACCGTTCTCTTCATCGGCATCGCAGGGCTCTCCGTGGACTCCGCGGACGGCTTCCGCATGCGCACGATCCTTCAGTCGTCGGCCGACGCGGCGGCACTGGCCGCCGTGATCGATCTGCCGCGCAAGCAGAATGCCATCGACTCGGCGGTGGAATATGCCGAGAAGAACATGCCCCCCGATACCTACGGCACCGTGCTCACGCCCGATGACGTCGCCGTGGGCAAATGGGACGAGGACACCCGCGTCTTCATCAAGGACGATCCGGCGCCTGACGCGGTTCGCGTGCACCTGCGCTCGAACTTCGCCCGCGGCAACGCGGTCCTGGCCACCTTCCTCAGGATCGTCGGCTTCAAGGGCTTCGATCTCGACGCCGTCGCCATCGCCCAGCGTTTCATCCCGCAGTGCTACACGGATGGGCTGGTGGCGCGCGGCTATGTCGACGCCTCGAGCAACAACAACTATTACAACCACTTCTGCATTCACGGCCAGCAGGGCGTCGACATGCAGAGCGGCAGCTATTTCGAGAAGGGCACCAGCGTCTCGATGCCCGACTTCTCGATGCTCTCGATTCCCAGTGACGGGTTCTCCTCAAACCCCGGCCTCAAGGACGCGCTGCGCGAGGGCAGCCTCGATCCGCGGACCGTCAATCACGTCCCCGATATCATGGAAATGCTGCTCGATCCGACGTCGCCGGTTCAACCGCCCTATATCGACCAGACCAAGCCGGTGATCACGGTGGACTGCCAGTTCGACATGGGCACCGCGCTTCAGGGGCGCATCTACCACGTGGTCTGCCCGGCCAACAAGCAGATCCAGATCCCCGGGAACAAGCTCACCAGCAAGATCGTCGTCATCGCCGAAAGCCAGATCAACATCCCGGCGGGCGCCATGCTTGAGGACGTGTTCCTGGCCTCGCGCGCGACGACCAGCAATGACGGCGCCAACATTCATCTCGCATCGAGCGTGCAGCTCGGCAAACCCGACAACTGCGCCGATGGAGGCGGCGTGCAGATCTTCACGACCTCGGACCTGTTCATTTCGTCCAGCGTCATCTTCAACGGTGTGCAGATCGTCTCGGCCAAGAATGTCTCGCTCGGCACCGCCGGCGCCGGGGTGAGGGGCCTCGCCGTGCAGGCCGGCGGCAATATCACGCTCTCGAGCGGCAACAGCTTCGGCCTGTGCGTGGGCAAGGATCCGCTGCTGACCAACGAGCACTACCGGCTCGTGTTCTAGCCGGTGCACCAACGTCTCCGGCGCCGGCGCGGAAACCCCCCGCGGACAGGCCCGGCAATCAGGGCAGGCATGACGCGGGACCCCTCCTCGCGCGCCGGCCCTGCGTCCCTCCCGCCCGGAGCCTGCTGCTCCGGGCGGGAGGTCAGGTCGCTCCGCCGCTTCTATCTGGTCTTCTGCGCCCGGCGCGCGGCCGCCGGCTGCTCGCCGCCGAAACGCTCGCCCAGCGCTTCCAGCCCGGCGCGAAAGAACCCCTCGACGACCTCGTCGGCGACCGCGTCCTCGGGCTCGAACACTGCCGACCAGAAGACATGGCAGCCACCTTCCTCGGCCACGCAGCTCAGGGTGGCGCGGTGGCCGGCGACCGGCAGCGGGCCGTCCACCAGCTCGTAGCTGTAGTGCAGCGGGCCCTCCTCGGCCAGGCGCTCGAGGAACAGGCTGCCGTCGGTCAGGCGCAGATGGCGGTGGAGGTCGCCCTCCAGCGTGACGAGATCGGCCGAGGCCACCTCCGGATGCCACTGGGCGATGGTGTCGAAGCCGCCGATCTCCGCCCAGACCGTCTCCGGCGCCTGCGGCAGCGAGACCCAGAGCTGGATCCGGTCCCGCGCGGGCTCGCTCCGGTTCGGATCGGCCATGACCTGTCCCCTTTCCTTGCGGGCGGCTAGTCGGCGCCCGTTTGCTGAATGAGCCGCTCGTCCATCGGCGCGACCCGCAGGATATTCGTGGTGCCGGCCACGTTGAAGGGCACGCCGGCGGTGACGATGATGTTGTCGCCCTCGCCGGCGAAGCCGTCGGCGCGGGCGGCGCGCACCGCCTCCAGCACCGCGTGCTTGAAGCGGTTGACCGGCTGCTCGCCCAGCACGCAGTGCAGCCCCCAGGCCAGGCTCAGCCGGCGCGCCGTGCCGATCACGGGGGTAAGCGCCAGGATCGGCACCGCCGGGCGCTCGCGCGAGGCCAGCAGCGCCGTGGTGCCCGAATGCGTGAAGCAGCAGATCGCCCGGATCGGCGTGTCGTCGGCCACCTGCCGCGCCGCCGCGGTGATCGCGTCGGCCACCGTGCGCCGCTCGAGGTCGGGGCCGCGGTGGATCGCCGCCCGATAGCTCTCCTCGCGCTCGGTGGTGCGCGCGATGGTGTCCATCATCGCCACCGCCTCGACCGGGTATTGCCCGGTGGCGGATTCGGCCGACAGCATCACCGCGTCGGCGCCCTCGTAGATGGCGTTGGCGACGTCGGAGACCTCGGCCCGCGTCGGCACCGGGGCGGAGATCATGCTCTCGAGCATCTGCGTGGCCACGACCACCGGCCGTCCGGCCGCCCGGCTGGCGCCGATCAGCCGCTTCTGGATCGCCGGAATCTCGGCCAGCGGCAGTTCGACGCCCAGGTCGCCGCGTGCCACCATGACGCCGTCGACGATCTTCACGATCTCGTCGAAGCGCTCGACGCAGGCGGGCTTCTCGACCTTCACCATGACCGCGACGCTGCGCTCGCCGATCAGCTTGCGTGCCTCCAGAATGTCCTCGGGCCGCTGCACGAAGCTCAGGGCCAGCCAGTCGATGCCCAACTCCAGCACGAAGTCCAGGTCGCGGCGGTCCTTCTCGGTCAGGGGCGCCAGCGGCAGCACCACGTCGGGCACATTGACGCCCTTGTTGTTCGAGATCTCGCCGCCGACCTCGATCTCGGTATCGGCGCCGGTCCCGTCGCACGACACCACCTTGGCGCGGATCTTGCCGTCGTTGACCAGCAGCGTCGCCCCGGGCTCCAGCGCCTGGAAGATCTCCGGATGCGGCAGCTGCACCCGGTGCGAGTCACCGTCCGCGTCGTCGAGGTCGAAGCGGAAGCTCTGCCCCTGCTCGAGCGTGACCTTGCCGCCGGCGAAATGCCCGACCCTCAGCTTTGGCCCCTGCAGGTCGGCGAGGATGCCGATCGGGCGCCGCATCTCGGCCTCGATGCCCCGGATCAGCCGGTGGCGCTCGGCGATGTCCTCGTGACTGCCGTGGCTCATGTTCAGCCGGAACACGTCGACGCCCGCCTCGAACAGGTGCAACAGCGCCTCGCGCGAGGCCGATGCCGGGCCGACCGTTGCCACGATTTTCACGTTCCGCTTGCGCCGCATGGTTCGCCCTCTTCTCGCGTCTGCCCGCGGGCCGCGATCATTGCTGCCGATTGTGACGGTTGCAAGCGCGGGCCGCCTCACATTCTTGCGTCCTTGCTTGCGTCCTTGTGCGCGGCGCGAACTGGGCTTAGGTGACCCGACCGGACACCGTCCCCCGCGAGTCGAGCCGCGATTCGAGCCATGAGCACGTTCTGCCCAGTCGAGCGCATCCTGCCCGAAGACGGCAACCCCGACTTGCGGCGGCTGGTCCTGGTGTGCGACCACGCGCGCAACGCGGTGCCGCCCGAAATCGGCGACCTCGGCCTGCCGGACGACGAAATGGCCCGCCACATCGCCTACGACGTGGGCGCTCGGGGCGTCACGCTCGGGCTGGCCGCCCGGCTCGGCGCCGGCGCCGTGCTCTCGACCTGGTCGCGGCTGGTGATCGACCCCAACCGGGGCGAGGACGACCCCACCCTGGTAATGCGCGTCTACGACGGCACCATCGTGCCGGGCAACCGCCACATCGACGCGGCCGAGATCGAGCGCCGCAAGGCCGCCTATCACCGGCCCTACCACGCGGCGATCGACGCCGCGCTCGACGCGGTCGTCGCGGCCGGCATGGCGCCGGTGCTGCTCTCGGTGCATTCGTTCACGCCGCAGTTCCGGGGCCGGCCCTGGCGCCCCTGGCATGTCGGCGTGCTGTGGGACCGCGACGCCCGCCTGGTGCACCCGCTGATCGCCCGGCTGCGCGCCGAGCCGGACCTGGTGGTCGGCGACAACGAGCCCTATTCCGGCCAGCTCCGCGGCGACTGCATGTGGATCCACGGCACCAGCCGCGGCATCCCGCACGCGCTGATCGAGATCCGCAACGACCTGATCGGGACGGCCGAGGACCAGGCCGCCTGGGCCGCCCGCCTCGCCCCGATCGTGAGTGACTCGGTGGCCGCCATGGAGCCCGGTTGAGCCGCCGCCCGGCGATCCCATATCTGCAATGAGAGCCACAGGAGGAGCGAATGCCCGATCTGGACCAGCGCGAGGTCGAGGCCGCCGTCTACCGCCGCCTGCGCGACCACCTGCGCCAGCGCACCGACGTGCAGAACATCGACATGATGAATCTCGCCGGCTTCTGCCGCAACTGCCTGAGCCGCTGGTATCAGGAGGCCGCGGCCGCGCAGGGCGTCGAGCTGACCAAGGAGGCCGCGCGCGAGATCGTCTACGGCATGCCCTATGACGCGTGGCGCGCCAGGCACCAGACCGAGGCGACGCCCGAGCAGAAGGCGGCCTTCGGCCAGAGCCGCGACGACCAGTAGGCCGGCGGGGCCTTGCCTTAGCCGCGCTTGGCCCCCCCGGCGCGGCGCGTACCGGTTTCCTCCAGGTCCTCGTGCAGATCCGCTTCCTCGGCCTTCGGCGCCTTGGCCGCGCCGGTGTTGGCGGGCGCGCCGCGCTCGCGGTAGGGCGTGCGGTTGAAATAGGCCCGGTAGCACTTGGAGAAATGCGAGGGCGAGGTGAAGCCGCAGGCCAGCGCCACGTTGATCACGCTCATGTCGGTCTGCAACAGCAGGTTGCGCGCCTTGTCCAGCCTGAGCTCCATGTAATAGCGCTTCGGGCTGCGGTTGAGGTAGCGCCGGAACAGCCGCTCGAGCTGGCGGGTCGACATGTTGACCGACTTGGCCAGGTCCGACGGGCTGATCGGTTCCTCGGTCGACTGCTCCATGGTCTGGATGATCTGCACCAGCTTGGGGTGGCGCACGCCGATGCGCGCCGGCAC
>NZ_JBZSYN010000206.1:0-33150 GCF_058622915.1 Thermohalobaculum sp.
GGTCTGCCGCTCGGCGACTGAGCGCCGCCTTGCGCCGCATCCCGGGATGCGCGGCCAGGAAGTGCCTGAGCGCCGTCAGCAGCGCGGCCGCGTGCGCATGGTTGCCGTGAGCGAGCGCCGCGCGGATGTCGTCGCAGATCATCGCGCCGACCTCCAGCTCGCCGCGCTCCTGCTTGCTCATCAGCCAGGCCGCCAGCGCCGTCGCCGCCGCCTCGGGCAGGTGCTCGTGCTCGGCGATGGCGTCGACTTCCTCGCGGCTCAGGCCACTGAGCGCGATGCAGTCCTCGATGCTGATCACGCGGCGTCTCTCCCGCTGTCTGCCTGCGATGCGCGGGCAGTCTCGCGCGCGGCTGCGCCCCGCGCCTTGATCCGCGTCAAGACCGCCCCTGCCGGGGGCGCCGACTCTTATAGTCCGACTATAGGAGTTGCGGCCAAATTAACCATATTCCGGCCGGTTTTGCCGTCGATGCCGAAATTCTTCGAGTTTCCGGATTTCGCGTTGACCGTTGTTGACACGGCCGCGGCGCGACCCGTGTTTACCCGCGTATACGCGCCCGCGGCGCGGCCGGCGATTGTCTGGAAAGGCAAAATCGGGTAAAAAAAGCGCCGCAACCACCGGTGTGTGAGGGGTTTCGGGTACACTTCCTCGTCGCCTCGGCCCTCCGGGGGTGGCCGACCCCGGACGATCCGCGGGAGGTCTGCGCCGCGAATTGGGACCCGGCCTCGCCGGGCCGCAGGGAGAGGAGACGGCATCATGGCCACCGGCACGGTCAAGTGGTTCAACACCCAGAAAGGCTATGGCTTCATTGCTCCCGACGAGGGGGGCAAGGATGTCTTCGTGCACATCACGGCGGTGCGGGCCGCCGGCCTCGACGGGCTCAAGGACGACCAGCGCGTGTCCTTCGAGCTCGAGGCGGGTCGCGACGGGCGCACCTCGGCCAGCGACCTCAAGCTCATATGACCTCGCCGCGCCGCGGCTGCCGCCCGGGGAGGGTCCGACGGGCCCGCACGGCGCCTGCCGCACCACGCCGGTCTGCCGGTCCGGAGTCCGCAACGCCGGACCCCTGACCGGGCTTTTCAGTGCCCAGGTTGTTGCTTGCCGGCAACCGCGGCAGTCCGGCGAGACAGGTTTCTGACGTGAAAATGCTTGAATTTCAATGCTATACTTGGAGTATCCCGGACTCGTGAGGCGGGAAGGCGTTGCAAATCTGTGAAGTTTCAGGTTAAAACTTGAGAGTCCTTGCCTTGTCGCGCGCGCGGCCGGCAAGCGACTCTGAGCATTCCGGAGCGGCCACATCATGCAGTCGTTAAGTCCGAAGACGGTGTGGATCGAGAAGATCTTCGATACGTCCGAGCCCTATCTCTATGTTTTGGTATTGCCGGCTCTGTTGCTGTTTGCACTTGGCTTCCGCACCCAGGCGATCATCTTCGCCCTCGGCGCGGCTGCGTTCTTCACGGTACTCGGCTTCAAGTGAGTCGCGTTCGGGGCGAACCGGCGATCCAGCCGTAACCGCCGCCCTGGGCAGGAGGCCCGGCGGTCAGCCTGCTTCCCACCAGCGCGCCGGCCGCGCGCTGAACCCGGCGCGCTGTTCGAGCGCATAGGCCGCATCGAGGATGCCGGCCTCGTCCCAGGGCCGCCCGATCAGCTGCAACCCCAGCGGCAGCCCCGCCCCGCTCAGCCCCACCGGCACCGAGACCCCGGGCAGCCCGGCGAGGTTAACGGTGGTCGTGTACACGTCCTGCAGGTACATCTGCACCGGGTCCCCCTGCATCTCCCCCAACCCAAACGCCCCCGACGGCGTGGCCGGGGCAAGGATGGAATCGACCTGCTCGAAGGCCCGCTCGAAGTCGCGCCTGATCAGCGTGCGCACCTTCTGCGCCTGCAGGTAATAGGCGTCGTAGTAGCCGGCGCTCAGCACGTAGGCGCCGATCATCACGCGCCGCTTCACCTCGGCGCCGAAGCCCTCGGCGCGGGTCTTCTCGTACATCTCGAGGATACCGTCGCCCTGCTCCAGCCGCGCCCGGTAGCCATAGCGCACGCCGTCATAGCGGGCCAGGTTCGAGGACGCCTCGGCCGGCGCGATGATGTAGTAGGCGGGCAGCGCGTATTTCGTGTAGGGCAGCGAGATCTCGCGCAACTCGGCGCCGGCCTCGCGCAGCATCTCGGCGCCGCGATCCCACAGCGCCGCGATCTCCGCGCCCAGCCCCTCGCGGTACTCCGCCGGCACGCCGATGCGCTTGCCGCGCAGGTCGCCGGCCAGCGCCGCCTCGAAGTCGGGCACGGTGAGGTCGGCCGAGGTCGAATCCATCGGGTCGTGCCCCGCCATGGCGCGCAGCAGGATGGCCGCGTCGCGCACGCACCTGGCGATCGGCCCCGCCTGGTCCAGCGACGAGGCATAGGCGATGATGCCAAGCCGAGAGCAGCGGCCATAGGTGGGCTTGATCCCGACCGTGCCGGTGAAGGCCGCCGGCTGCCGGATCGAGCCGCCCGTATCCGTCGCCGTGGCGCCCAGGCACAGGCCCGCCGCCACCGCCGCCGCCGAGCCGCCCGACGAGCCGCCGGCGCTGATTGGCGCGTCATCCCCCTCGCGCCGCCAGGGCGAGACGCAAGGACCGAAAACCGAATGCTCGGTCGAGCTGCCCATGGCGAACTCGTCCATGTTGAGCTTGCCCAGCATCACCGCGCCCGCCTGCCACAGCCGCGCGGTGACCGTGCTCTCATAGGGCGGGCGGAACCCGCTCAGGATCTTCGAGGCCGCCTGGCTTTGCACGCCGGCCGTGCAGTAGACGTCCTTGATCCCCAGCGGGATGCCCAAAAGATCCGCGTCCTCGCCCGCGGCGCGGCGCCGGTCGGCATCATCGGCCATGGCCAGCGCCTGCTCGGCGGTGACGTGGACGAAGGCGTTGAGCGCCCCCGCGGCCTCGATCGCGGCGAGGCAGTCCTCGGTGATCTGGCGCGAGCTCACCTCGCCCGCGCGCAGCCTCTCGCGGGCCTCGGAGATGGTCAGGGCGGCGAGGCCGGCCATGCGGCTCACTCCACCACCCTGGGCACGACGAAGAAGCCCTCGCGCGCATCGGGCGCGTTGGCCAGGATGTCGTCGCGGCGGTCGCCGTCGGTCACCTCGTCGCCGCGGCGCTTGAGCGCCATCGGCGTCACCGAGGTCATCGGCTCGACGCCCGCGACATCGACCTCTCGAAGCTGTTCCACCCAGCCCAGGATCGCCCCCAGCTCGCCGGCCAGCGGCGCCAACTCCTCCTCGGTGACGGCGATGCGTGCGAGGCGGGCCACTTTTCGCACGGTTTCGGTGTCGATCGACATGGACTCCTCGCGGCGCGGCTTTACCCGGCGCCGACCTTTAGCGGCCGCGCGGGCAGCGGGCAAGGCCGGCGGCACGGTTCCGGGGGGCTTGCGGCGCAGAAGAATCGGACCATCCTTGCAGGCGGCGAACACAGCACACGGAGGATGCCCCATGAAGATCACCTGGCACGGACACGCCTCGTTCCGCATCGAGGTCGGCAACCAGGTGCTGCTGCTCGACCCGTGGTACGAGGGAAACCCGGTCTTCGACATGGCGAACCGGACCAAGGCGATCCGCGGCGCGACGCACATCCTGGTCACGCACGGCCACGGCGACCACGCAACCGATGCCCCGGGCATCTCGAAGGAGACCGGCGCCCCCGTGGTCGGCATCTACGACTGGGTCACCTGGGTGAGCAACCGCGACGGCCTCGAGGGCGCCATCGGCATGAACAAGGGCGGCACGGTCAGGCTCGGCGACGTCGACGTGACGATGCTGCACGCAACGCACTCCTCCTCGGTCGCGGGCGACGGCGGCAAGCCGATCTATGCCGGCCACGAGTCCGGCTTCATGATCGCGCATGGCGGCAAGACCCTCTATGTCGCGGGCGACACCGATGTGATGGCCGACATGGGCGTGTTCCAAGAGCTGCACAAGCCCGATTACGGCATCCTGCCTATCGGCGGCCACTTCACCATGGACGCGAAGCGCGCCGCCTTCGCGGCCAAGAAGTTCTTCGACTTCAAGGCCGTGATTCCCTGCCATTACAAGACGTTCCCGCTTCTCGCTCAGTCTGCGGATGAATTCCGCAAGCTGGTGGAGCCGGTGCGCGTCGAGGCGCCCGAGTTCATGGGCACGGTGGAACTGGCCTGAGCGCCGCTCAGGCCAGAGCCTCGAGGAAGGCGGTGAGCGCCGGGGCGCGGTGGTCGACCCATGCCGGCGCCGGCTCCGGGCTGCCGTGGCACAGCCACACGGTGGTCATGCCGATTGCCTTGGGCACCTCGAGATTGCGCGCGTCGTCCTCGATCATCGCGGCGCGCGCGGGATCGAGGCCGGCTTTCGCCACCATGCGCCGGTAGGCCTCGGCCTGCGGCTTCGGGATGTAGCCCTTTTCCTCGATGGCGTAGACGGCGTCGAATCGGTCCGCGAGCCCGCGCGCCGCGAGCACCCGCTCGGCATGGGCGCGCGAGCCGTTGGTGTGGATCAGCTTGCGGCCGGGCAGCCGGTCGAGGGCTGCCGCCAGCGCCGGGTCGGGCCGCAGTGCGGAAAGATCGATGGCATGCACCTCGGCAAGGAAGTGCCCCGGATCGGTGCCGTGATGCGCCATCAGCCCGCGCAGCGTCGTGCCGTGGCGGCGCCAGTAGTCGCGCCGCAGCCGGTCGGCCGCCTCGCGCGTGACGCCCAGCTCGCGCATGATGAAGCCGGTCATGCGCGCGTCGATCTGGTCGAACAGCCGCGCGGCGGGCTCGTAGAGCGTGTTGTCGAGATCGAAGATCCAGGTCTCGACCTGCGCCCATTCCGGGGTATGTGTAGCGTTCTCGCTCATCGCATGATGTCTAACGTGCGATCCGAGCCTCTAGCGCAGAATCCCCGCAGGCGGGAGAGAGAAATGGCCGAACTTCCCGAATGGGCCGGAGTCATGGGCCGCACCTGGCTGCGCAACCACGGCGCGCTCGAGCGACAGCTTGCGCCTGTCGGCGAGGTCGCGTTGCGGGCGCTGGCGCCCAAGCGCGGCGAGGCGATCCTCGACCTGGGCTGCGGCACCGGGCCGACCACCGCCGATATAGCCCGCGCGGTCGGACCCGAGGGCCAGGTCACCGGGGTCGACATCTCGCCCGATCTGCTGGCGGCGGCCCGGGCGCGGCCGGGTTGCGAACATGTGGAATTCATCGAGGGCGATGCCGCCGCGTGGCACTTCCCCGACGCGGCCTTCGACGCGCTTTTCTCGCGCTTCGGCTGCATGTTCTTCGCCGACCCTGTGGCCGGCTTCGCCAATCTGCGCCGGGCGGTGCGGGATGGGGGGCGCGCGCTGCTGGTCGTGTGGCGCGAGATCGGCATGAACCCCTGGGCGGGGCTGCCGGCGGCGGTCGGGGACGAGCTTCTCGGCCCGCCCGAGCCGGCACCGCCGGGCGCCGCCGGACCGTTCGCCTGGGCCGAGCCCGAGCACTTCCGGGCCATCCTCGAGGGCGCCGGCTTCCGCGACCTTGCCTGGGCCGAGGAGCGGGTCTCTCTGGCCATCGGCGAGCCTGGCGAGGCCGACCCGGTCAGCCGCGCCGCCGCGGTGCTGACCGGCATCGGCCCGCTCGCCCGGCGCCTGCGCGACCAACCCGACGCGCTGCGCGATGAGGCCGTGCGGCGACTCTCGCCGGCGCTCGCGCCGTTCGTGCGCGACGGCTGGGTGCGGATGCCCGGCACGCTTTGGGTGATTCGCGCGCGAGCCTGAGCGCTATTCCTCGGCCTCGAAGGTCAGGGCGACGCCGTTGATGCAATAGCGCAGCCCGGTCGGCGCCGGGCCGTCCTCGAACACATGGCCCAGATGGGCCTCGCAGCGCGGACAGTGCACCTCGGTGCGGCGCATGAACCACGAGCGGTCCTCGCGCGTCTCGACGGCCCCTTCGGCGACCGGCTGATAAAAGCTGGGCCAGCCGGTCCGCGAATCGAACTTGTGCGCCTGGTCGAACAGCTCGGCGCCGCAGCAAACGCAGCGGAAGCGGCCGGGGGCCTTCGGGAAATCGTCGTGCGTAAAGGGGGGCTCGGTGCCGTGGCGGCGGGTCACGCGATAGGCGTCGGGCGAGAGCATATCGCGCCACTCGGCATCCGTGCGGCTGACTTTCTCCTGCATGGGCTCCTCGCTGTGCGATCCGCGGGGCGGAGTCACGATACCGTAACCATCTTGCCAGAATATATGCGCCACGGGCTGCCCGGCGAGGTCCGGGCTGCCGAGGGAGGCGCGCATGACGCTCTTCCGGTCAGGCAGATACACGGCGCGGCTGGCGGCGGGCGCCCGCGACGTGCGCCGCTGCCAACAGCTGCGCTATCTCGCCTTCATCGAGAGCCGCGGGCTGGGATGCGACCCCGGCGGCCTCGACAGCGACGAATTCGACGCGCTGTGCCGGCACGTGATGGTCGAGGAGGCGCAGACCGGTGCCCTGGTGTGCTGCTTCCGCGTACTGCCGATCGACGACGACGCCGGGGTCGCGCTAAGCTACGCGGCGCGCTCCTACGACCTCGGCCGCCTGGCCCGCTATCCGGGCCGGATGGTCGAGATGGGCCGATTCTGCATGCATCCGGACCGGCGCGACCCCAACATCGTGCGCGCCGCCTGGGCGGCGATGATGCGGCTGGTCGACCAGACCGGCGTGGCGCTGATCTTCGGCTGCTCGTCCTTCCCCGGCATCGACGCCGAGGCCTATGCCGAGGCTTTCGCGCTGCTCGGCGAGAAGCACCTCGCCCCCAGGCGCTGGCGGCCCCGCGCCAAGGCGCCGAGCGTCTACCGCTTCGCCTCGCGGCCGCGCTTGCGCGACCCGGACATCAGGCGGGCGCACAGGCTGATGCCGCCGCTCCTGCGCTCCTATCTGCTCATGGGCGGCTGGGTCTCCGACCATGCGGTGATCGACAGCCAGCTCAACACGCTGCACGTCTTCACCGGGGTCGAAATCGCCCGCATGCCCACGGTCCGGGCGCGGCTGATGCGGCGCGTCGCGGCCTGACGGGGCGGCGCTTCAGTGCCCTACCGTCTCGGGCCCCTCGCCGCCCAAGCGGGTGGTGCATAGCCGATCACAAGGCCAACCGCCGCCCCCTCGGCGACGAACCAGTAGGGCGAGCTGAACCAGCCCCCCGCCCCGAACAGCGCCTCCGAGAAGGCGCGCAGGTGCTGGTACATCAACAGCGTCAGCACGAAGTTCATCCAGGCCCCGATCAGCGGCCCCCGCGCCCACCAGGGGAACGGCAGCTCCAGCGCCGGGTGCCGGTTGATGACGCCCGAGACCCCGATGAAGGCGCCGACAGTGACGTACCACAGCAGGATGCCCCAGCGCAGCGTCTCGGGCGCGTCGGGCAGCAGGTGGGGGATCATCAGAAACCCGGCCAGGCCGAACAACAGCCCGATGGTCTTGCCGACGGCGATGCAGGTCACGAGCGAGGGTTTGCCGAACATCGGGCGCCTCCCGGCCCTTCTTGCCATGACGGCGGATCGGCAGCGGCCGGCCCCAGCATGGCCACCCGCCATTCATCTCACGGCCAGGGCGATCTGGCGACGTGACCCTTTGCCGCCCATTTGACCTGCGGCCCCGACCCGGTATAGAGGGCGCGCGCAATTCGGCCTGCTCCAAGAGGCACATATGGCCCGCATCCTGGTCACCTCGGCCCTGCCCTACATCAACGGCGTCAAGCACCTGGGCAACCTGGTCGGCTCGATGCTGCCGGCCGACGCCTATGCCCGCTATTGCCGCGCCCGCGGCCACGAGGTGCTGCTGATCTGCGCCACCGACGAGCACGGCACCCCGGCCGAGCTGGCCGCGGCGAAGGAAGGCAAGCCGGTGGCCGCCTACTGCGCCGAGATGTGGGCGACGCAGAAGCGGCTGGGCGAGGGCTTCCGCCTTTCCTTCGACCATTTCGGCCGCTCGTCGTCTCAGCGCAACCACCGCCTGACCCAGCACATGGCGGGCCGCCTCCACGAGGCCGGCATGATCGAGGAGGTGACCGAGCAGCAGTTCTACTCGCCCGCCGACGGCCGCTTCCTGCCCGACCGCTACATCGAGGGCACCTGCCCCAATTGCGGCTACGAGCGCGCCCGCGGCGACCAGTGCGAGAACTGCACCAAGCAGCTCGATCCCACCGACCTGATCGACCCGCACTCGGCAATCTCGGGCTCGACCGAGCTCGAGTTGCGCGAGACCAAGCACCTGTTCCTGCGACTTTCGAAGATGCGCGAGCGGCTCTCGGCCTGGATCGAATCGAAGCACGACTGGCCGATCCTGACCACCTCGATCGCGAAGAAATGGCTCAACGAGGGCGAGGGCCTGCGCGACCGCTCGATCACCCGCGATCTCGACTGGGGCATCCCGGTCAAGCGCGGCACCGAGGACTGGCCGGGCATGGAAGGCAAAGTCTTCTACGTGTGGTTCGACGCGCCGATCGAATATATCGCCGCCACGGCCGAGTGGGCGGACGCCAATGGCCTCGACGACTCTGCCTGGCAGCGCTGGTGGCGTGACGACCTTGGTGCGGCCGACGTGCGCTACGTGCAGTTCATGGCCAAGGACAACGTGCCCTTCCACACGCTCTCCTTCCCGGCAACGCTGATGGGCACGAACCACGACGGCGCCGAGCCGTGGAAGCTGGTCGACTACATCAAGGCGTTCAACTGGCTGAACTACGAAAGCGGCAAGTTTTCCACCAGCCAGGGCCGCGGCGTGTTCATGGACCAGGCGCTGGAGATCCTGCCCTCGGACTACTGGCGCTGGTGGCTTCTGTCCAACGCGCCCGAGGGCTCGGACGCCGACTTCACCTGGCCCGCCTTCCAGGCTGGCGCGAACAAGGACCTCGCCGACGTGCTGGGCAACTTCGTCAGCCGCGTGACCAAGTTCTGCCGCTCAAAGTTCGGCGAGCAGGTGCCCGCGGGCGGCGCCTACGGCTTCGAGGAGGCGGCCGTGACGGCCGAGATCGCGCGCCGCCTCAAGGCCTACGAGGCGCAATGGGAGGCAATGGAGATCCGCAAGGCGGCGGCCGAGCTGCGCGCCATCTGGGTCGAGGGCAACGAATACCTGCAGCGCGCAGCGCCGTGGGCCGCCATCAAGGAGGACCCCGAGCGGGCCGCCGCGGTGATCCGCTATGCCGTCAACCTGATCCGGCTCTACGCCATCCTGTCGCGGCCCTTCCTGCCCGACAGCTCGGACCGGATGCTTCAGGCGCTGGGAATCCCCGGCGAGGCCGAGGCCTGGCCCGCCGACGTGGCTGCCGCGCTGGCCGCCCTGCCCGCCGGGCACGCCTTCACCGTGCCCGAGAACCTGTTCGCCAAGATCTCCGACGAGATGCGGGAGGCGATGTCGGCGCGGTTCGCAGGCACGAACCAGGCGGCCTGAGCCCCGTCTTGGCGCGGCGGGCCGGTCGCGCTAAATTCGGCGCATGTCGCACAATACGCTCGTCGCCGAGATTGAGAGCTGGCTCATGGACGCCGCGCTCGGCGACCCCGAGATCGTCGGTCTGTTCGAGGGCCTGTGCCGGCGTCTGCACGCGGTCGGCATCCCGGTGCAGCGCGCCGTCCTGAGCTGGCCGACGCTGCACCCGCTGTTCCGCGCCGAGCAGATCTTCTGGTGGCGCGGCAAGGGCGCGAAGCTCGAGCAGTACTACCACTCCAGCGCCGGCAGCGACGGCTGGCTGAAGAGCCCGTTCTACCACGCGCTCACGCGCGGCCTGCCGCGCATCCGCCGGCGGCTCACGGGCGAGAGCGCCTTGCTCGACTTCGACGTGTTGAACGAGTTCGCCGAGCAGGGCTACACCGACTACCTGCTGACCGCGGCCTATTTCACCATCGACAAGGCCATGACCTTCGAGGACGGCCCCACCGGCATCCTGTCGAGCTGGGCCACGACGCGCGAAAGCGGCTTCACCGACGACGACCTCGAGGCGCTGAGCCACATCCAGAAGGTGCTGACCATCGCCTGCCGCATGGCGATCCAGAAGCGCGTGACCGAGAACCTGGCCACGGCCTATCTCGGCCCCACCGCCGGCGCGCGCGTGCTCGAGGGCGACATCCGACGCGGCGATGGCGAGTTCATTTCGGCCGTGGTCTGGTTCTCGGACCTGCGCGGCTCGACGCGGCTCTCCGACACGATGAAGCCGGACGATTACCTCTCGCTCCTGAACTGCTATTTCGAATGCACCGCCGCGCCGGTGATCGCGCATGGCGGCGAGATCCTGAACTTCATCGGCGACGGCGTGCTCGGCATCTTCCCGATCGCCGACGGCGACGGGGCGGCCGCAGCGCGCCGGGCCACCGCCGCGGTTGCCGACGCGCTGCGGCTGTGCGAGGAGGAGCGCGCCAGGGGCACGCCCGCGGGAGCGACGATCAACTTCGGCATCGGGCTCGACATCGGCGAGCTGATGTTCGGCAATATCGGCGTGCCGAACCGGCTGGCCTTCTCGGGCATCGGCCGCGTGGTCAACACCGTGCAGCGGATCGAGACGACCACCAAGACGGTGGGACAGCCGGTGCTGGCGACCGCCGCGATCGCGGCCGCCATGCCCGACGCCTGGACGCCGGCGGGGCCGCACGCCTTCCCCGACCTTGACCGTGAGCTCGAGCTCTACGCCTACCGCCCGGCAGAGCCCGAAGCGCAGCAGGCGGCCGAGTAGATCAACTGCTCCGAAAGCAAACTCTTCGCCGCCCCGGCCTTGAGCCGGGGCCTCCTTTTCGCAGTTGAAGAGAGCAGTCCCCGGCTCAGCCGCAGGGCCAGGCGACGCCCACAAGCAGCACGCCGCGCCCGCGCCCTAACCGTCCAGCCGCTCCAGTGCCAGCGCGATCCCCTGCCCGCCGCCGATGCACATGGTCACCAGGCCGTACCGCGCGCCGGTGCGCTCAAGCTCGGCGAGGCACTTGATCGTGAGGATCGCGCCGGTGGCGCCGACCGGGTGGCCGAGCGCGATGGCGCCGCCATTGGGGTTGACCCGTGCCGGATCCAGGCCCAGCCCCCGGTTCACCGCCAGCGCCTGGGCCGCGAAGGCCTCGTTGGACTCGATCACCTCGAAGTCCTCGAGCGCCAGCCCGGTCCGCGCCAGCAGGCTGCGCACGGCCGGGATCGGCCCCAGCCCCATGACACGCGGCGGCACCCCGGCATGGGCGTAGCCGACGATGCGGGCACGCGGCCTGAGCCCGGCCTTCTCGGCCGCTTCCGCGTTAGCAAGCACTAACGCGGCTGCGCCGTCGTTAATCCCGCTGGCATTTCCGGCCGTCACCGTCCCCTCCTTCTGAAAGGCGGGGCGCAGCTTGGCCAGGTCCTCGGCGGTGGTGGCGGGCTTGGGATGCTCGTCGGTGTCGAACACGATCTCGCCCTTGCGCGTCTTGATCGTGACCGGCTCGATCTGGTCCCTGAAGCGGCCTTCCTCGATGGCGCGGCCGGCCCGGCGCTGGCTCTCCAGCGCAAAGGCATCCTGATCCTCGCGGCTGATCTGGTGCTCTGTGGCGACGTTCTCGGCGGTCACGCCCATGTGGCCCGTGCCGAACGGGCAGTTGAGCGCGCCGATCATCATGTCGGCAATCTTCGTGTCGCCCATCTTCTGCCCGAAGCGGGCCGTCTGCATGGCGTGCGGGCTGCGCGACATGGTTTCGCAGCCGCCGGCAAGCGCGAACTCGGCGTCGCCGAGCGCCACGGCCTGGGCGCCTGACACGATCGCCTGCGCGCCCGAGCCGCAAAGGCGATTGACGTTCATCGCCGGAGTGGTGTCGGGGATGCCCGCCTCGATCGCGGCAACGCGCGAGAGATACATGTCGCGCGGCTCGGTGCTGATCACGTTGCCGAACATCACGTGGCCGATCTGCCCGCCCTCGACTTTCGCGCGCCCGAGCGCCGCCTTCGCCACATGCGCGGCGAGCGTGGTGGCGGGCGTGCCGGCGAGCGCACCCCCGAAGGTACCGATAGCGGTGCGCGCACCGCCGAGAATGACGACATCGCGAGTCATGGATGGCGCTCCCTGGAACTGACGGATGACTTGCGCCGAGTGTTGGCCCATGCCGCGCCCGGGCGCAAGGGCAGGCCTCAGCGGGCCTTGCGCACCCAGACCTCTACCCGCCGGTTCAGCTGCCGCCCTTCCCGGGTCTCATTGCACCCCACGGGCGTGAGCTCGCCATAGCTCTGCACCTGGATCGATACATCCGCCAGCGCCCCGTCGGGCACCGCCGCCTTCAGCGCCGCCAGAACTGCCTCGGCGCGACGCTGCGCCAGGCCGCGATTGACCTCGAATGGCCCCACCGAATCGGCAAACCCGACAAGCAGCACATCCTTGCCGGCATAGTCTCCCGCCGCCAGGCTGTGGGCAAAGCGGGTCGCCTCGGACTGGGACCGGGTCTCGAGATTTGTCGAGCCACGCCTGAAGCGAAACGTCAGGCTGAGCCGCCTGGCATCCTTCAGCTCGCCCAGCATCTCGCGAAACAGCGGCAGCGAGAACTCCTCGGGACTGGTCAAGCTGTGCACCAGTCGCGCCCCCTGCACGTTGATGCCCTGGCTTTCGATACTGCGGTCGACGTAGCCGGCATCGGCGATGATCGGCTGGGCCGTGTCGGAAAGCGCGTAGGCCAGGAGTGCCCGAGCTTGGCTAGGAATCTTCTGGCTCACCGTGTAGGCATAGAGCCGGCGCGAGAGCGGGTACTCTTCAGCCTTGATGGAAAACGGCGTCGGGCGCGAAACGATGCCGCATTGCTCGCGGATCGCCAGCACTTTCGCGGCGCGGGCGAAGGCAAAGCCGGTGACACCGATGCCGCCCGGGTCGATCGAGACTAGGTCGGAAAGCTGGGCATTGCCATCGACCCGCTCGGCGTTCGAGCTGAGAGCGAGGCCGCGCGGCTGCATCACCATCGTCTGGAAGCTGTCGAGCGTGCCCGACCCCTTAGAAGGGAGGTAGAGTTTCACGGCAACGTCCGGGCCGCCCAGTTGCGCCCAGCTCTTGATCCGGCCGGCAAACAATGCGGCGATCTGGTCAAGACTGAGTGCCTGCACCGGGTTCTTCGGATGCACGACCAGGATCAGGCCATCCAGTGCCAGGATATGTTCGTTCGCGGTGTCGGCGAGCCCTTTCAGCCCGGCCTCCGAGCCCGCCATGCGCCGCGACGCAAGGCCGATCACGGCCTTTCCGGCAGCCATCGCCGCAAACGCCGAGGCAGTCCCGTGCGCGCTGAGGTCGACCGTAACGATCTCCCGGTCCTTCGCATCGAGAAGGTGCATCACCTCCTCGTCCGGTGCGCTGCCCACCTCGCGCACCACATGTGCGCCGAGCGTGTCGGCATAGCCCTCGACCAGCGCAGGCATCAGCGAATGGCCGATCAGATTCGAGCCGGCAATGCCGAAATGCTCGCCATACGCCATCTTGACCGGGCACCCCGCCCCCTCGCAGCTCACCTGTGCCGCCTGCAGGGTAATTGTGCCTACGCCGGTACGCACCTTGTAGGTGGTACCGTCATAGTTCAGCAGCTCGCCGGTGACCTGGGTCGCACCGTCGTTTGACCGCAGCGTCACGGTCGGCTGGGCGCGCGCGGTACCAAACGCCATCATCAGCGCCATGCCGGCGGCGACAAGCCCGGTCAGCTTCACTCGCATTCTCGTACCCCGCTTCCCCGGCCCTTCGCCCCGGCCACCGTGTCGCTACCTGTGCCTCACGATCAGGTCATCGACGGCATTCTCGATATAATGGTCCCGCGCGCTGGCCAACGCCGTGCAATCGAGCGGCGCAATCCGACCGAGACGGGACCGCACGAGCTTTCCCGCCATCGAGCGGAGCACGACATAGTCCTCCTCCCGTCCCCTGCCCGCCTTGCAGGCAGCCGTACCGGCCCCGCCCGTATGGTTGGGATCGAGCGCCAGCCGGACTACCCCGGACGGCCCGTCGTGGCGGCGCCAGAAGCTGTAGACCTCGATGAGCTGGCCCTTGTCCCCAACCGGCTTGTAGGTCGTCAGCCAGCCGCCACCGTTTCGGCGTACCGCTTCGAAGCTGCGCGGATCGGCCGGGCTGACGTGACCCTGGCTGTCCGGACCGGCGCCGAACTCGAACGCGTTTAGCGCTAGGCCGGTCGCGGACTTCCAGGCAACGGCGACGCGGTCGATTCGTCCGATATCCTTGAAGGACAGGTCAAAGCTCTCGGATTGGCGCTTCGCCAGCTTCAGCGTCGCCTTGCTCGACGCCGTGAAGCCCGGGACGGCGAGGCTCCCCGAACCGCGGGCGTCGAGCGCGATTGCGAAGCGCAGCCCGTCATAGGAAAGCTCGGCCACGGTTCCCGGCTGGCAAGGCGAGTCGATGGCCACCTCCGTTTGCGCGCCGTGCCGGACATCGAGAGTCACCGTGGGAGGCGTCTTGCAAGTCGGCAGAAGCGGTGGCTTGCCGGCAGTGGCGCCTGAACCGGCCGCAGCTCCCGGTACGTCAGAGCCGGGGGACGCGCTCGCAATGCTTTCCTTCGCGCCCTCCACAGATCCGGCCCGCGCCGGGGTCGTCGCCGGGGTCGTCGCCGTCGCCGACGAACCGGCTCGGTCTCCCAGCGCGGCGGACGAAGCCGCGCGGTCTGGCGCCGGCGTGGCCGCGTCCTGCGGCGAACGGACCGAGGCCATCTGCTCGCCCGGGCCCGTGACCGGCGCTGCCGGCACAGCCGACCCGGGCGCGCCACCGGCAGCCCCGGCAGCGCTTGGCGCGAAGGGCGCGCCGGAGGCGACCTCGCCCGACCCGGCGGCCGATGTCGCGGCTGCCCCAGGCCGGGTTCTGGGTGCCGGCGGCCTCGCCGGCTCGGCGGGCGCCGCCACGGTGATGCGAACCTCCGCCGTCTGGTCCGTACCGCGCAGGCCATAGCGCAATCTCTGCTGCCCGATACAGCCCAGGGTACCCATGTACTTGATGTGTCTCTCACTGGCGACCGCTTGGCCGCATGTCGGCGGAACGGCTATGGTCAGATCCTGCGGATCCCGGACTCCGGTGTCGTTGGCGAGCACGTCGATCGAGGCAGGCACGGTGGCGCGAACCTTGGCCGTGTCAGGCTTGAGCACGACGGACTGACCGGCCGTGCCGAACAGGCGCTTCACAAAGTCGACCCGCTGGAGCAGCGTGCCCATGGCGACCATGATCACCACGAAGGTGAGCATGCCCATCATGCGGTCGTCTTTCAGCACGCTACGGTCTCCCCAATCCCCGGGGGGCGAATCATTGCGGAGATTTTCTCAATGAAACCCAATTCTTGCCTTTTTGTATGAAAGTTCTGGTTGAAGCAACCCCGGAAATGCACCCGCCAACGCTTGACCCGCGAGTGTGTCACTTTAACCTTTCGGGCGCAGGTTTTGGAGATCACCCATGAAATTCGGAATTGGCCAGCCGGTGCGCCGGCGAGAGGACATTCGGCTGCTTGCCGGCACGGGACGGTTTGTCGACGATATCACGCTGCTCGGGCAGGCGCATGCGGCCTTGCTGCGCAGCCCGGTGGCGCATGGGAGGATCGACCGGCTGGACGCCGACGCCGCGCGCAAGATGCCCGGCGTGCTGGCGGTCTGGACCCATGCCGAGATCGTGGGCCGGCTCGCGCCGCTTGGCAATGACTTCCCGATCACGCCCGAGCCGGCACCGGTGACGATGCCTCACCTCGCCGCCGGGCGCGTCCGCTTCGTCGGCCAGCCGGTCGCCTTCGTGGTGGCCGAGAGTCGGGCAGCGGCACAGGACGCAGTCGAGGCCATCGAGCTGGAGATATCGGATCTCGAGGCCGTGACAGACCCCGAGGCGGCCGTCGAGGCGGGTGCGCCGACCTTGCACGAGGAGGCACCCGGCAACGTCGCCTATCGCTGGGAGTGCGGCGATGACGACATTACCGAGAGGCGATTTTCGGAAGCTGCGCGAGTGATTTCGACGCCGTTCGTGAACCAGCGGCTCGTGGTCGCCTCGATGGAGCCCCGGGCCATCAACATCCGCTACGACGCCGCGTCGGAGCGCTGGGAAGGCTGGGTCGGCTGCCAGGGGGCGCACAGCATGCGGGCGCTGATCGCCCGCGCGCTGGGCGTTGCCAAGGGGCGCGTGCGGATCCATGTGCCCGATGTCGGCGGGGCCTTCGGCATGAAGCTGATGAACCACCCGGAATACGGCCTTTGCGCGCTGGCGGCGCAGGCGCTCGGGCGGCCGGTGAAGTGGGTGGGCGACCGCTCGGAGAGCTTCCTCTCCGACGCCCAGGCCCGTGACCTGCGCGGCGTCATCGAAGGCGCCTTCGACGCCGACGGGCGCTGCCGCGCCATGCGGATGCGCACCCTGTCGGGCCTCGGGGCGTACTATTCGACCTATGGTGCGGCGATCCACACGATGTTCTCGGCCGTGATCCTCGGGGGCATGTACGCGATCGAGGCCATGCATGCCGAGGTGCGCGGCGTGTTCACCAACACCACGCCCGTCGATGCCTATCGCGGCGCCGGGCGCCCCGAGACGATCTATGCCACCGAGCGCCTGATGGAAGAGGCTGCGCGTGTCCTCGGCGTGGACCGCGCCGAGCTGCGCCGGCGCAACCTGGTGACGCCCGACAGGCTGCCCCACCACACGCCCGGCGGGCTGACCTTCGACAGCCTCGACCCGCAGCGCGTCATGGACCTGGCGCTGGAGCGGGCCGACTATGCCGGCTTCGACGCCCGGGCCGAGGCCGCACGCGCCGAATGCCGCCACCGCGGCATCGGCGTCGCCTACTACATGGAGCGCACCGGCGGCCCGCCGGTCGAGCTCACGCGCCTGCGCGTCACCCCGGACGGGCGGCTGGCGCTGTGGATCGGCACCCAGGCGACCGGCCAGGGCCACGAGACCGCCTGGGCGCAGCTGGCGCACGAGCGGCTGGGCATCGACTTCGACCGCATCGAGGTGATGCGGGGCGACTCGGATGCGCTGCCGGTCGGTGGCGGCACGGGCGGCTCGCGCTCGCTGGTCATGGCCAGCCGGGTGATCCTTAACGCGGCCGATGACGTGATCGCAAAGGGCCGGGCGCTGGCGGCCGAGCGGCTCGAGGCGGCCGAGGCCGACATCGAGTTTGCGCCCGAGCGCGGCGGCAGCTTCCGCATCGCCGGGACCGACCGGGCCGCGACTCTGGCCGAGCTGGCCGAGGGCCCCGGCGAGATCACCGGCGACGGGCGGGTGGACGACAGCCAGGCCACCTTCCCCAACGGCTGCCACGTCGCCGAGGTCGAGATCGACCCCGCGACGGGCCGGCTTCGCATCCTGCGCTACACCATCGCCGACGACTTCGGACGCCTGATCAACCCCGAGCTGGTCGCAGGCCAGGTGCATGGCGGCGTCGTGCAGGGTATCGGCCAGGTAACTGGCGAGGGGATGGCGTGGGATCCCGACACCGGCCAGCCGCTGACCGCCAGCTTCATGGACTACCGCATGCCGCGGGCGCGCGACCTGCCGATGTTCGACCTGAGCTTTGTCGAGGTGCCGTCCAAGACCAACCCGCTCGGCGTCAAGGGCTGCGGTGAATCGGGGGCCGTGGCCGCCATCCCGGCGACCGCGCTGGCGGTGCTCGATGCGCTGCGCCGCGCCGGCGCCGGGCCGATCGAGACGCCCTTCACGCCCGCGCGGCTGTGGCAGGCGCTGCGGCAGGCCGGCTAGGGCCCCGGCAGGCTTTGCCCGCCGCGGAGAACGCCGTGCCGGCGCCTCGCGTGAAGCGGCCGGATCCCCTGCCGGATCGCCGCAAAATCCGCCGTCCAAATTTTGACGCAACACAAGTCGTTGATTTATTTATATAATCTCGAATGCGCCTTTTCGGACAAGCCGGACGCCACGCCGCCTCCGGATAAGCCGCTCAGGCCAGCCGGCCGTGGCAGTGCTTGAACTTCTTGCCCGAGCCGCAGGGACAGGGCGCGTTGCGCCCGACCTTGCCCCAGGTGTCGGGGTTGGCGGGATCCATCTCGGCCGCCGCCGCGCCACCTGCCGCGGCCAGCGCCACGGCCGGCTGGGCCCGCCGCTGGGCGGCCTCCGCCTCGGCCTGCTGCCGCGCCGCCGCCTCGGCCTGGGCCTGCATCCGCGCCTGCGCCTCGGCGATCATGCGCTGGCGCTCCTCAAGCTCCTCCGGCGTCATCGGCCTCAGCCCGCCGAGCTGGCGGGTGACATCGATACGAAGCTGCGAGAGCAGGCTCTCGAACAGAGAAAACGCCTCGGACTTGAACTCGTTCAGCGGGTCGCGCTGGGCATAGCCGCGGAAGCCGATCACCGAGCGCAGGTGATCGAGTCGCACCAGATGCTCGCGCCAGTGCTGGTCGAGCACCTGCAGCAGCAGGCTTTTCTCGATCCGGCGCATGGTCTCGGCGCCGTTCTGCTCGTCGATCGTGGCTTCCTTCTCGGCATAGGCCTTGTCGGTTGCCTCATAGAGCCGCTCGCGGATGTGCTCCTCGTCGACGCCCTCCTCGTCGGCCCAGGCCCGCACCGGCAACTCGGCGCCGAGCATATCCCCCACGGCCGCCTCGAGCTCCTCGGTCTCCCACTGGTCCGAATAGGCGCGCTTGGGCACGTAGCGGGTGACCAGCTCGTCGATCACCGAGTGGCGCATGTCGTGGATGGTCTCGGAGATGTCATCGGCCGCCATGATCTCGCGGCGCTGCTCGAAGATCGCCTTGCGCTGCTCGTTCATGACGTCGTCGTATTTGAGCAGGTTCTTGCGGATGTCGAAGTTGCGCGCCTCGACCTTGCCCTGCGCCCGCTCGATCGCCTTGTTGACCCAGGGATGGACGATGGCCTCGCCTTCCTCGATGCCGAAACGCTGCAACATGCCGTCGATGCGGTCCGAGCCGAAGATCCGCATCAGGTCGTCCTGCAGCGACAGGTAGAAGGTCGAGCGCCCCGGGTCGCCCTGCCGGCCCGAGCGGCCGCGCAGCTGGTTGTCGATGCGCCGGCTCTCGTGGCGCTCGGTGCCGATCACCCACAGGCCGCCGGCCTCGAGCACCGCCTTCTTCGCCTCGGCCAGCTCGGACTCGATGCGGGTGCGGATCTCGGCGATCTTGTCGCCGTCGTCGATGTCCTTGGTCTCGGCCAGCACGCGCATCTCGACATTGCCGCCCAGCTGGATGTCGGTGCCGCGCCCGGCCATGTTGGTGGCGATCGTCACCGCGCCGGGCGCGCCCGCGTCGGCGATGATCTCGGCTTCCTGCTCGTGGTAGCGCGCGTTCAGCACGTTGTGCGGGATCTTCAGCTTCGTCAGGCGCTCGGCCAGCACCTCGGACTTCTCGATCGAGGTCGTGCCCACCAGGATCGGCTGGCCGCGCTGGCGGCCGTCGCGGATCGACTCGATGATGGCGTTGTACTTCTCCTCGACGGTGCGGAAGATCTGGTCGTGGTCGTCGGCGCGAACCACCGGCATGTTGGTGGGCACCTCGAGCACGTCGAGATTGTAGATCTCCATGAACTCCTCGGCCTCGGTCAGGGCCGTGCCGGTCATGCCGGCGAGCTTCTCGTAGAGGCGGAAGTAGTTCTGGAATGTGATCGAGGCCAGCGTCACGTTCTCGGGCTGGATCTTCGCGTGCTCCTTGGCCTCCAGCGCCTGGTGCAGCCCCTCGGAATAGCGCCGGCCTTCCATCATGCGGCCGGTGAACTCGTCGATGATGACGACCTGGTCGTCCTTGACGATATAGTCCTTGTCGCGCTGGAACAGCTTGTGCGCGCGGAGCGCCTGGTTGACGTGGTGGACCTGTGTGATCGAGGCCGGATCGTAGAGGGTGGCGCCCTCGGGCAGCAGCCCGCGCTCGAGCAGCTTCTGCTCGACGACCTCGTTGCCCTCCTCGGTCAGCGTGACGGTGCGCTGCTTCTCGTCCAGCTCGTAATAGGCCGGGTCGGTCAGCTCTTTGACCACCGCATCCATCTTGACGTACATGTCGGACTCGTCCTCGGTCGGGCCCGAGATGATCAAAGGCGTGCGCGCCTCGTCGATCAGGATCGAGTCCACCTCGTCCACGATCGCAAACTGGTGGCCGCGCTGGACCATGCCCTCCAGCCGGTACTTCATGTTGTCGCGCAGATAGTCGAAGCCGAACTCGTTGTTGGTGCCGTAGGTGATGTCGCAGGCATAGGCCTCGCGGCGCTCGGGATCCTCCATGCCGGGGACGATCACGCCGGTCGTCATGCCCAGGAAGTTGTAGACCTTGCCCATCCAATCGGCATCGCGCCGGGCCAGGTAGTCGTTGACGGTGACGATGTGCACGCCCCGGCCCGTCAGCGCATTGAGATAGACCGGCAGCGTGGCCACCAGCGTCTTGCCCTCACCGGTCTTCATCTCGGCGATCTTGCCCTGATGCAGCACCAGCGCGCCGACGATCTGCACGTCGAAGGGGCGCAGGCCGAGCGCGCGGCGCGCCGCCTCGCGCACGGTGGCGAAGGCCTCGGGCATCAGGTCGTCGAGCGTCTCGCCGTTGGCCAGCCGCTCGCGAAAGGCGGGCGTCTTGGCGCGGAGATCGGCGTCCGAGAGCGCCTTCATCTCGGGCTCGAACGCCTTCACCGCCTCGACCAGGCGGGCGGTGGCCCGGATCTTGCGGTCATTGGCGGATCCGAAGACCTTCCGGGCCAGGTTGTCGAGTCCCAGCATTCGACGACGTCCTCCTGGCACGGCCACGCGGCCGCGCGATGTATTGGGCCGCGCCGGACTTGCGGGAGGACCGGGCCTCACGCGAGTGTCACCGGCGCGGCGCGGAAATCTGCGCTTGGGCGCTTGAGGCCCCGGGCGCTTTCGGCGTAAACGTGGCGGGCCATCCGGCGACAAGACCCGGAGCGAGACATATTTTCGGGGAGGGGGAGTGTCAACGCCTGCCGCCTCCGAATGCCCTGCACGAACCCAAGGAGACACTTTCGTGAAATCGCTACTTCTGACGGCGGCCGGGACCGGGCTGGTTCTCGGCGGCCTGGTCCTCGGCGGCGCGGCGACGCTCGCCCAGACCGACGGACAGACCGCCGGGCAAACGGCCGGCCAGTCGCCAGCGGCGGCGCAGGCCTCCAAATCCGACAAGGCCGCGACGGACTATACGGTCGACACGCCGGTGGCCAAGGTCGCCGGCGAGCCGATCACGGTGGGTCAGCTGGTCGCGCTGCGCCGCGAGCTGCCCCAGAAGTACCAGCAGCTGCCCGACAAGGTGCTCTACAACGGACTGGTCCAGCAGCTGATCGACCAGAAGCTTCTGGCGGACGCGGCCAAAAAGGACGGCCTCGACAAGCAGCCGGCGGTGGCGCTGCACGTCCTCAACCAGAAGCGCGCGATCCTGTCCGACGCCTATCTGCGCGCCCAGATCAAGAAGCGGGTGACCCCGGACAAGATCCAGGCGCTCTACAAGGAGCGCTACGTCAACGCCAAGCCGGTCGAGGAAGTCCACGCACGGCACATCCTGGTCAAGGACAAGAAGACCGCCGAGGAGATCGAGAAGAAACTGAAGAACGGCGCCGACTTCGCCGCGCTGGCCAAGCAGTACGGCACCGACGGCACCAAGTCGCGCGGCGGCGATCTGGGCTGGTTCACGCATGACGAGATGGTGCCGGCCTTCGCCGACGCGGTCTTCGCCATGAAAACGGGCACGATCTCCAAGCCGGTGAAGACCGATTTCGGCTGGCACGTCATCAAGCTGGAGGGCCGGCGCCAGCGCCCGGTGCCGCCGCTAGCGCAGGTGCGGGGCAAGCTGATGCAGGAGGCAGCGCGCGAGGCCCAGAAGGCGGCGATCCAGGACCTGCGGGCGCAGGCCAAGATCGTGATGCCCGACACGCCGCCGCCGCCCGACGCGATCCGCGCCGACGACAAGCTGGACAACGCCAACTAGGCTGCGGCGTCCTTATCCGGGGGGGCGGGACATGGCCAAGACCGACGATACGGCGAAACTGGCCGCGACGCTGGCCAGACGGCGCGCGGATCTGGCCGCGCTCGAGGCCGAGGTCGCCGGGCTCGAGGCGGACCTCGCCGCCCTCGGGGCACGGCCGGCGAAGAAGGCGGGCCCAGTCTCGCCTTTCGCGCCGGCGGCCTTCCCGTCCCTGCCCGTCGTCGCCGGCGCGCGCTTCGCCAGCGCCGCCGCCGGGGTGCGCTATCGCGACCGCGACGACGTCATGCTGGCCGAGCTTGCCGCGGGCGCGTCGATCGCGGGGACCTTCACGCGCTCGCGTACCCGCTCGGCCCCGGTCCTGTGGTGCGAGGAACGGCTGGCCGCACTGTCCGGCCAGGCAGCGACGGAACCGCTCGCCATCGTGGTCAACTCGGGCAATGCCAACGCGTTTACCGGCCGGCATGGCCGCGCCGCGGTCGAGGTAGTGGCGAAGCAGGCGGGCGAGGCCCTGGACGTGCCGCCCGGGCACATCTTCATGGCCTCGACGGGCGTGATCGGCGAGCCGCTGCCGGCCGAGCGCATCACCGCCAAGCTGGCCGAGCTTGCCGCCGGACTGGCGGCGGAGAAGATCGAGGCGGCGGCGCGCGCCATCATGACCACCGACACCTTCCCCAAGGGCGCCGGGGCCCGCGTCGAGCTCGACGGCGTGCCCGTCAGCATCGCCGGCTTCGCCAAGGGCTCGGGCATGATCGCGCCGGACATGGCGACCATGCTCTGCTTCGTCTTCACCGACGCCGCCATCGACCAGCGGCTGCTGCAGGAGACGCTCGCCGCCCTGACCGACGAGAGCTTCAACGCCGTCACGGTGGACAGCGACACCTCGACCTCGGACACGCTGCTGCTCGGCGCCACCGGCCGGGCGGCGATGGCGCCGATCGCCGGCAGGCAGGACCCGCGCTATCCGGCCTTGCGCGCCGCGCTGGGCGAGGTGCTGCGCGACCTCGCGATCCAGGTGGTCAAGGACGGCGAGGGCGCCTCGAAACTGGTCGAGATCACCGTCACCGGCGCCGAGACGGATGCCGCGGCGCGGCGCATCGGCCTGTCGGTGGCCAACTCGCCGCTGGTCAAGACCGCCATCGCCGGCGAGGACCCGAACTGGGGCCGCATCGTCATGGCGGTCGGCAAGGCCGGCGAGGCCGCCGACCGCGACCGCCTGGCGATCCGCTTCGGCGACATCGTCGTGGCCGAGGAAGGCCGGGTCGCACCCGGCTATGCCGAAGAGCAGGGTGCCGCCTACATGAAGCGGCGTGAGCTGGAGATCACGGTGGACGTCGGCGTCGGCAGCGGCCGGGCGACCGTGTGGACCTGCGACCTGACGCATCGCTACATCGACATCAACGCGGACTACCGCTCGTGAGGCTGGTGCTGGTCGCCGCTGTCGCGCTGATCGATCCGGACGGCCGCGTGCTCTTGGCCGAGCGACCCGAGGGCCGACAAATGGCGGGGTTGTGGGAGTTTCCCGGCGGCAAGATCGAGCCCGGCGAGACCCCGGAAGCCTGCGTGATCCGCGAATTGCACGAGGAACTCGGAATCGGCACCTGGGAGAGCTGCCTGGCGCCGCTGAGCTTCGCCAGCCACGCCTATGACGAGTTCCACCTGCTGATGCCGCTCTACGCCTGCCGCAAGTGGGAGGGGATGGTCTCGCCGCGCGAGGGGCAGCGCACCGCCTGGGTGCGGCCGCGCGAGCTTGGCGGCTACCCGATGCCTGCGGCCGACCGGCCGCTGGTCGCCGTCCTGCGGGACTGGCTTTGAGCCTTGCAAGCGGCCTGCGCGCTTGACATGCGGACCGCGAACGCCAAGGGGTATAGGCGCGCAGCCGGCTGCAATGGCATGCAAAAACACGGGCGCGCAGCAAAAACACGGGCGCGCAGCAAAAACACGGGCGCGCCGGCAACAGGCGAGGAAGCATGTCGACACGCGATAACCCCCTCCCCGCGGGCAGCGAGGCCCGCGTGTGCGACAATTCGGTCCCGGGGGGGATTCCCCGCCTGGGCGGCCGGCGCGTCCTTGTCGCAGAGGACGTGGAGACCAACAAGGTGCTGCTGCATGCGATCCTCGAGCGTGCCGGCGCGACGGTCGAGGCCGTCTCCGACGGCGATGCGCTGCTGGAACGGCACACGGCCGAACCGGCGGACCTGATCGTCATGGACCTGCAGATGCCGGGGATGGGCGGCATCGCCGCGGCGCGGCGCATCCGCGGGCTGCCTTGTGCGGCGGGACGCGTGCCGATCCTGGCGGTGACGGCCTATGCCCGTGGCGCGAACCAGCAGCTCACGCGCGAGGCGGGGATGGACGCCTACCTGTCCAAGCCCGTCGTCATCTCCGAGTTCTACGACCTCTTGCAGCGGCTGCTGCCCGAGCCCCCCTCAGCCAGCGAGGGCCGGCCCTAGCGCCAGACCGCCACCGGTGCGACCCGCTCGATCCCGGGGATCGGGCACCGCCGCTTGCCGGCCCTCGGCCCCCGGGGCGCGCCGGGGTGCGCCAGGCTCACCCCAGCACCAGCAGGAGCAACAGCCAGGGCGGCGCCAAGCCGAAGCCCCCGAAGATGAAGAACTTCACGAAGTAGAGGCAGAAGGCGGCAAAGAAGGGCTGCATCGCCTCGTGCAGGAAGCCCGGGGTGAGCGGGCCGAACAACGCCAGGAACGGGTCGGTGAGGCCCGCCATCGCCCGGAAAAAGGCGACCGGCCGCGAGAAATCGACGAACAGGCCCAGCACCCCGCGCGAGAACACGAGCGCCGCCAGCGCGGTCAGCGAATAGCTGCCCGCCGCGAGGCTGGCGAGGACCGTCGAGGTCGGCCGCGGACCGCCCCCGGCCACCGGGACGCCCAGCCACCGGAACACGCCAAAGCACAGCAGGAAGGCGCCCACGAGGATCAGGACGGCGCGAAAGCTGAGACGGTCCATCCGGCCCCACCTCCCTCAGGCACAGAGCGCAGCCCGCGGGCCCCGCGCCGGTGCCGCGACGCTAGACTCAGTGTTCCTGGATCATCACCTGGGCGCCGCGCGGCACCCTCAGGCGGTGGATCATATCCTGCATCTCCGGGCTCGGCGCCTCGGTGATGCGCGAGACCACCCACATCACGACGAAGGCCGCCGGGATCCCGAAGATGCCGGCCGAGACCGACGACACGCCGAACCAGTTGAACTCGTCGCCGGTTCCCTTGGTCAGGTCGAAGCCGTAGACGTTGCCGATCACATAGACCATGGTCAGCCCGAAGCCGGCGATGATGCCGCACACGGCCCCCGCCCTGTTGGCCCTGGCGTCCCAGATCCCCAGCACCAGCGGCGCGAACAGGCCGGCGCCGGCGATCGAGAAGGCCCAGGCCACCATCGACAGGATGTCCGAGGGCTTGGTCCGCGCCAACAGCGCCGCCAGCACCGCCACCACCAGCAGGATGACCTTCGCGACCATCAGCCGGTGCCTGCTGTCCGCCCTGGGGTCGATCATCCGGTAGTAGATGTCGTGGCTAAGCGCGTTGGCGATGGCGAGCAGAAGCCCGTCCGCCGTCGACAGCGCCGCGGCGAAGCCGCCTGCCCCGACCAGCCCGACCACGAACCACGGCATGCCCGCGATCTCGGGCGTCGAGAGCACGATCATGTCGTTGTTCAGCCTGAGCTGGCTGAACGGGAACCCGCCGGTGAAGCCCTTGGCCTCGCAGGCCGCGCGCACCGCCTCGAGCGAGACCGCCTTGGCGCCGCAGATCTGCACCAGGGAGTTCCCCTCGATCGAGCCCCAGCGGAACATCCAGCCGGGAATGTGATCGAAGGCCAGCGTGACGCCACCGCCCGCGGTGAACAGGTGCATCACGTTGTACTTGGCGAAGGCGGCATAGGCCGGCGCCGTGACGTAGAGCAGGAAGATGAAGAACAGCGACCAGCCCACGGACTTGCGCGCCTCGCGCACGGTCGGCGTGGTGAAGAACCGCATCAGGATGTGCGGCAGCGAGGCGGTGCCGACCATCATGCAGAAGATCAGGAAAAAGAAGTCGCGCGGCGAGTAGTTCGTGAACGCCTGCACATGCGGCTTGATCGCCTCGCCGGCGGCGATGAACTGGTGCTCCATCGACGAGATGTCGCCGAGCACCGTGCCGTACATCAGCTGCGGCACCGGCACGCCGGTGACCGCGGTCGACATCCAGACCGCCGGCACCAGATAGGCGACGATCAGGATGATGTACTGCGCCACCTGGGTCCAGGTCACCGCCCGCATGCCGCCCAGCATCGAGCACACCAGGATACCGGCCAGCCCCGCGAACACCGCGTAGTTGAAGTCGATGCCGAGGAACTGCGAGGCGATGATGCCCGAGGCATAGATCTGCGCCGTCAGATAGGTGAACGAGCAGCAGAACAGCACGAGGATGCCCAGAAGCCGCGGCAGGTTACCGCCATAGCGCGTGCCCAGGAAGTCGGGGATGGTATAGGCGCCGAACTTGCGCAAATAGGGCGCCAGCAGCACCGCGACCAGCACGTAGCCGCCGGTCCAGCCGAGCACGAAGGCCAGCCCGTCATAGCCCAGCACGTAGAGCGTGCCGGCCAGCCCGAGGAAGCTCGCGCCCGACATCCAGTCGGCCCCCGTCGCCATGCCGTTGTAGACCGCCGGCACCTTGCGCCCCGCGACGTAGTATTCCGAGACCATGCTGGTGCGCGCGATGACCCCGATGAAGGCGTAGACCGCGATGGTCATCGCCATGTAGCTCCACAGGATGTAGTGGTAGGGCACCCCGAGATACTCGAGCAGCGCCATGAGCACGACGAAGCCGGCGAAGCCGCCGACATAGACCGTGTAGATGCGGCCGAGATTGGCGACGAAGGGGTCCTGTTGCGTTGCCATCTGGCCGCCCTCAGTCCTCGGCCATGCCGAATTCCTCGTCGATGGCGTTCTGGCGCGCGGCGTACCAGAAGATCAGCACGACGAAGACGATCAGCGATCCCTGCGCGGCCATGTAGAAGCCCAGCGGGAAGCCGAGGAAGGTGACCGTGTCCAGCACGCCGACGAAGAAGTGGATGACGAAGGCGAAGATCGCCCAGATGGTCAGGCAGGTCCACATCAGCCTTCGTGTCCTGGCCCAGTGTGCCGCCGCTGCCTCCGGCGTGATCTGCTTGGGCATGACCGATCCCCCTGCGCCTTTTTTCCCGACGGAGGACCCGACCCGCGGCACGCGCATGCGGTGATACCGCGCCCGGCGCGGTTCCGCTCGTGCTGGCTTTTCGGTGCTGGCCCCCCGGCTGCTGCCCCCCGTCTCTTGTATTCTTGGTGCAGTGCATCGAATAATCCGTGCAGCCGCGCGCGGAGTCAACAATCGACAGGCGGGTGCCGGGGACCGGCACAGCCGGGAGTCGGCCGATGCATTTCCTCAGGGCGCTGACCATCGGCAGGCGTCGGGGCCGGATCGCTGCCGTCCCCGATCTCGTCGCCGCGGTCTCCGCCGGCGCCGCCTATCTGGCCCAGGGGGCGAGCTATTCCTACATCCGCGCCCGCTCGGGCATGGTGGCGCCGCGCCTGATGGAGGAGCCGCGCTTTGCCGAGGCGCTGGACCGCTGCAAGTGGGAAGGCTTCGCCGCCGCGGCCGGCGACCTGACGCTGATCGCCGAGGGAGACATGCGCCCCCACGGCGCCCCCGCGCCGGCCTTCTGGCACCGGCTCTATCGCGAGGTGCTGGCCAGCCAGCCGCTGCCGCCGCACCGGGCGGCAACCGGCTGGTGCGACCGCATCGACCGGTTCGACGAGCGCCTGCGCCGCCAGCTTGCCGGTCCGCCGTGCCGCATCGAGGACATCGCCGCGGCCAGCGCCGCGGTCATCGTCGACTACGCCCCCGTCGACGAGACGATCCGCGAGGTCGACCGCGAGATGGTTACCAACAACGTGACGTTCCGCTTCATCGACCACGTCACCGAGCTGAGGCGCCGCACCGACTGGCCGGCCCTGGCCGCTGCCGCCGGGGCTGCGGCGGATTTCGTGCCGTGACGCAGGCCGCCCGCCCCGCGCGCGCCGATCCGGCAACGCCGCTCCTGGCGCTCGAGACCGTGGTGCTCGACACCGAGACGACGGGGCTCGACGTGCGCCGCGACCGGGTGGTCTCGATCGGCGCTGTGCGCATGCGCGGCGCGGCCATGCACGAGGCGAAGGCGCTCGACATCCGCGTCAACCCCGGCGTGCCGATCCCCGCCGAGTCCACGCGCATCCACGGCATCGCCGACGCCGACGTCGCCGGCGCGCCACACGCGGGGGAGGCCCTGGCCCGGCTGGCCGAGTTCGCCGGCGATGCGGTGGTGATCGGCCACAGCATCAAGTTCGACCTGGCAGTGCTGCGCCACGAGGCAGCGCGGCACGGGGTCGCCTGGCACGAGCCGAGGGCGCTCGACATCGCCCTGATCGCCGCGGCGGCGATGCCGCAGCATGTCGACGCCTCGCTCGAGGGGCTGGCGATGCGGTACGGCGTGGCGCTGACCGGGCGCCATACCGCGCTCGGCGACGCGCTTGCCACCGGGCGGCTGTTCGCCGCCATGCTCGAGACGCTGCGCGGCCATGGCGTGCGCAGCCTGGCCGAGGCCGAGGCCTTCCAGGCCCGCGCCGGGGCGCTGATCGCGCAGCAGGAGCAGGCCGGCTGGCACGCCCGGCCGGGCGAGCGGCCCGACTTCGCGGCCGAGAGCGCGCTTCCCAGCGTGCAAACCGCGATCGACGGCTTCCTCTACCGCCACCGCCTCGCCGACGTGATGGGCACGCCGCCGATCACGGTGGCCCCCGACGCCACGCTGTTCGAGGCCGCCGACATCGTGCGCGCGCACGGCATCGGCTGCCTCGTGGTCGAGCCGCTGGAGCGTGGCGGCGGCGGCTTTGTCACCGAGCGCGACCTGCTCTACGCCTTCGCCGCTCACGGGCCGAAGGCCGCCGGGATGCCGGTCTCGGCGGTGATGAGCCGCCCGGTGATCGCCCTGCCCGAGGACACCTTCCTCTACCGCGCGCTCGGGCTGATGGCCCGCCGGGCGCTGCGCTACCTGGCGGTGACCGGCGCCGACGGCGCGGTGACGGGCGTGTTCACGCTGCGCTCGCTTTTGCGCCAGCGGGCGCTGACCACGCTCTCGGTCGGCGACCGGATCGCGACGGCCGAGGATGTGCCCGAGCTGGCCTCGGTGCTGGCCGAGCTGCCCGGCCTGGCGCACGCGCTGCTCGCGGACGGGCTCGACGCACGCGAGGTCACCGCCATCATCTCGGCCGAGTTCCGCGCCATGACCGCACGGGCCGCCGAGCTGGCCGAGGCGCTGATGGAGGCCGAGGGCCACGGCGCCGCCCCCGCGCCCTACTGCCTGCTGGTGCTCGGCTCCGGCGGCCGCGGCGAAAGCCTGCTCGCCCCCGACCAGGACAATGCCGTGATCGTGGCCGACGGCTACGCCGGCGACCTCGACGCCGCCGAGGACTGGTTCACGCTGTGGGGCGGGCATCTCGCCCGCATCCTCGACGAGGCGGGCATCCCGCTGTGCAAGGGCGGCGTGATGGCGCGGAACCGCCCCTGGCGGCGCACGCTTTCCGAATGGCTCGCGCAGGTCGATCGCTGGGCCGCGGCGCCCGAGCCGCGAAACCTCCTCAACGTCGACATCTTCTTCGACTTCGCGCCGACCCTCGGCGACCCGGCGCTGGCGGCGCGGCTGCGCGAGCACGCGCTCGAGCGCGCGGCCGGCGCGCCGGTGCTGATCCGCTCCCTCGCCGAGACCTTGGCCCAGCACGGCGCCGGGATCGGCCTGTTCGGCGGCTTCCGCAAGGACGAGCAGGGGCGCACCGACCTCAAGACCGGCGCACTGCTGCCGCTGGTCTCGGGCGCGCGGGCGATGGCGCTGGCGCACGGCGTGGCCGAGACCTCGACGCCCGCGCGACTCCTCGCGGCCGTGGAAAGATCCGGCACCGCCACCGAGGACGCACGGCGGCTGATGGACATCCACGGCCTGGTCCTGCGGCTGATCCTGAGCCAGCAGATCGCCGACATCCGCGCCGGCGTCCCGCCCACCAACACCGTGGACACCGCGGCGCTCGGCCGCGACCAGCGCAAGGTGCCCAAGGCCGCGCTCGAACAGATCGACCTGATGGCCGAGATGGTGCGCGGCGTGCTGCCCTAGCGGCGCCGCGCCACCTGGTTCAGCACCTGGCCCCGCATCTGACCCCACATCTGGCCACGCACCCGCCCCGCATCTGACCCCGCACTTGGCCCGGCACTTGGCCCCGGACCTGATCCGGGGCCTCGGGCCCGCTGGGCGAGGTCCCGGCCCGGGGGCCGGGACCCGGGCCGCGTCACACCCCCAGCTTCTGCTGCAGGCTGGACGAGGACGTGGTGTACTGGAAGCGCAGCTTCTTCTCGGGAAAGCAGATGTGGAAGGCTTCCTGCGCCATAAGCGCCGCCTCGTGGAAGCCGCACAGGATCAGCTTCAGCTTGCCGGGATAGGAGTTGATATCGCCGATGGCGAAGACGCCGGGCGTCGAGGTCTGGAACTTCTCGGTGTCGACCACGATCAGGTTGTCCACGACCTCATAGCCGAACTCGCCCACGGGGCCCAGCTTCATGGTCAGCCCGTAGAACGGCAGGAGCACGTTGCACGGGATCTCGTACTCGCCCTTGTCGGCCGACTGCGCCACCACCGCCTCGAGCGCGCCGCCCGTGCCCTTCAGCGCCCTCATCTTGGCGGTGTGCAGGTCCACCTTGCCGGCCTCGACCAGGGCGCGCATCTTGTTGACGCTGTCGGGCGCGGCGCGGAAGCCGTCGCGGTGGTGGATCAGCGCCATCGAGCGCGCCATCGGCGCCAGATTCAGCACCCAGTCGAGCGCCGAGTCGCCGCCCCCCGCAACCAAAATGTCCTTGTCCTTGAACCGCGCCATCTCGCGCACCGAGTAGAACACGCTGCGGTTCTCGAACCGCTCCAGCCCCTCGAGCGCCGGCTTCTTCGGCACGAAGCTGCCGCCGCCGGCGGCGATCACCACCACCTTGCAGTCGATCTGCACCTCGGCGTCGGTGACCACCCGCCAGCCGCCGTGCGGCAGCGCCTCCGACGGCCCGCGCCGCTCCAGGCTCACGGCCATCTGGCTGAAATGGAACTGGGCCTTGAACGGGCTGATCTGCTCCATCAGCCGCTCGGTCAGCTCCTGCCCGGTGACCACCGGCATCGCCGGGATGTCGTAGATCGGCTTCTCCGGATAGAGCTCGGCGCACTGGCCGCCGGGCCGGTCGAGGATGTCGATCAGGTGGCACTTCATGTCGAGCAGGCCGAGCTCGAACACGGCGAAGAGGCCGACCGGGCCGGCCCCGATGATGCACACGTCGGTGGTATGCGCGTTGCTGCTGCTTTCTTGGGTCATCGCGCCGATCTAGCTGCTGTTCCTCGTGAAATCCCGTCCGCGCGCTGGGGCGGATTGTCTCAGGCCGCCCCGGCCTGCTCGAGCCCGGCCGCGACGCGCGCCGCCTCGCCGAAGCCGGTGAACAACGCCCGGCTCAGCGGGTCGGCGGCCGCGTCGTACTCGGCATGCCACTGCACCCCCAGCGCGAAGGACCGCGCGCCGCTGATCGAGATCGCCTCGATGGTGCCGTCCGCGGCCCAGCCCTCGACGACGACGCGTGGCCCCGCCTCCCGGACCGCCTGGCCGTGCAGCGAGTTGGTCACCGCCGCCGTCTGGCCGATCAGCCGGTGGAAGGCGCCGCCCTCGCGAAAGCTGACCTCGTGGCGCTTGGCGAAGATCACCTCCGGGTCCTTCTCGCCCTTGGGCATGCGGTGCCGCATGCGCCCGGGCAGCTCGCCGACCTCGGGGTAGAGCGTGCCGCCATAGGCCACGTTCATCTCCTGGATGCCGCGGCAGATGCCGAAGACCGGCTTGCCCGCGTCGATCATGGCCCGGATCAGCGGCAGGATCACCGCGTCGCGGCCCAGGTCGAACGGCCCGTGCCCCTCGGTCTCGTCGTGGCCGTAATGGCTGGGATGCACGTTCGGCCACGCGCCGGTCAGCACCAGCCCGTCCAGAACCTCCAGCAGCTCGGCGGTCGTCGAGGTCTGCGGCAGCCCCGGCAGGATCAGCGGCAGGCAGCCCGACACCTCGGCTACCGCCTCCGGCGTGCGGTTGCCGCAGATCTGGGCGTCGAAGGTATCCTCGATCCGGTGCAGGAAGGCGGTGACGCCGACCACCGGACGGCCAGGCGCGCGGGTCAAATCTGCTTCTCCGGCATCTGCACCACCAGACCGTCGAGCGCCTCGGTCACCTTGATCTGGCAGGTCAGCCGCGAGCGCTCGGGATTCGGCTCGTAGGCGAAGTCGAGCATGTCGAGCTCCATCTCCTCGGGCGGGTTCAGCTTGTTCACCCAGCCGGGATCGACATATACATGGCAGGTCGAGCAGGCGCAGGCGCCGCCGCAGTCGGCCTCGATGCCGGGGATGTTGTTCTGCACGGCACCTTCCATCACCGTCAGGCCCACCGGTACGTCGACAGTGTGCTCGGTGCCGTTGTGCTCGATATAGGTGATCTTCGGCATGCGGCTCGTCCCTCTCGCTCGACGGGTCCCGGGCGCTATCTAGCGCGCCTTTGCCCCATTCGCCAGAGGCAGCGCGAATCGGCACCGCGCGCGGGGCCGGCAGCGCGGGGACACCGGCTGCCACCACAATGACCGGGCATGCAACGAAAACGGCCGGACCCGATGGCCCGGCCGCCCAACCCGTTCGCCCCAGCCTCAGTGGTGCGCGTAGTACTCGACCACCAGGTGCGGCTCCATCTGCACGGCATAGGGCACGTCGCCCAGCGCCGGCTGGCGCAGGAAGGTGGCGGTCATCTTGCGGTGATCGACCTCGATATAGTCCGGCACGTCGCGCTCGGGCGACTGCACGGCCTCGAGCACCAGTGCCATGTTCTTGCCCTTCTCCGAGACCATCACCACGTCGCCCTCCTTGACGCGGTAGCTCGGGATGGTGACGCGCTTGCCGTTCACCTCGACATGGCCGTGATTGACGAACTGGCGCGCGGCAAAGACGGTGGGCACGAACTTGGCGCGGTAGACCACCGCGTCGAGCCGGCGCTCCAGAAGCCCGATCAGCATCTCCGATGTGTCGCCGCGGGTGCGCATGGCGTCGGCATAGATGCGGCGGAACTGCTTTTCCGTCAGGTCGCCGTAATAGCCCTTCAGCTTCTGCTTGGCCTTGAGCTGCACGCCGAAGTCCGAAAGCTTGCCGCGGCGGCGCTGGCCGTGCTCGCCGGGGCCGTATTCGCGCCGGTTCACCGGGCTCTTCGGGCGGCCCCAGATGTTCTCGCCCATGCGGCGGTCGATCTTGTA